>NZ_JBIKIL010000057.1:0-23235 GCF_044361645.1 Limnohabitans sp.
CGGTGAAGCCTTCGGTGCCAATCGATTCAATCAGGCGCTTCGCAAACTCGATGTCCTTCTCGGCAAAAATTTTGCCGTCCAGGGTGTCCACCTTGTGCAGCTTTTTGTAGAAGTGGGCGACAGAATCAATCGGCCCCTTGATGTCGGCTTGGTCGGCTGCGTGTTGAAATTGCAGCACCCGTGCCTTGTTGCCTTGATAGAAGGCGGCATAGTCTTCAAAGAAGCTGTTGCCGGGCCTGAACACCAGTTTGAACCCGTTGCTGCCGCTTTTGTCCTCGATGGTGGCAAAGCGCACCAGCCCGCTTTCTCGCAGCAGTGCCAGGTGGTTGCCAAGTTGTTTCATGATGCGTGACTTGTAGCGTTCCGGCTTCAAACCTCCCAGCCACTCCTGACACAAGGCCTCATAGTCCTTCTCGAATTTGAGGCTGCGGCGGTCGTACTGCTCTTCGTAGAGGTTTGAAAAGTGCAGGTACAGGCGCTTGTACAGGGCCGCAGAAAGCGGCTCCATCTGCTCCAGTCGTGCCCAGTTGAAAATCGCAAAGTGCCCACGGCGCATGCTGTCCATGATGACGGGATGCAGGGTGAGGGCGGCGGCTTTGATGCGTGTTGGCCCGGTGACTTCACCACTGCCAATGAACCCGCTGGAAATGACCAGGTTGAAGCGGAAAGAACGAAACTCCTTTCCGTCCTTGTCGTACAGGTACAGCTCGATTTTGGTGTCTTCAAGTTGCCGGATGGCATCGTAAAGCTGCTGAGAGTCGCGCCCTCCAAACACGTCGCGCCCAATCATGCGGGACAGCTCACGGTAGGAAAACGAAACCGTGTCAGGGTAGGGCTTGCCCTCCAGCGTGACCTTGCGAAAAACCGCCTGCAAAACCTTATATGCCAGCACTGACGGGTGGCCATAGCGGGGTGAAACCTCGATCACCAGGCCACGATTGCCGTCACGGTACTGGAGCACCCCTTGGCGGTTTTTGGCTTCATGCCGGTCGAAACAAAAATAACGCCCTTCCAGCCGGACAACCTGAAGCTCCTCAAGCAGCGGGTCAGGCTTGCTGAGGGCTTTGATAGCAGTCGCTTCGCTTTCTGCTTCCGGGTTGTGGGGGAGGGTAGGGGTCATAAAAGTGATGGGTGGATTACGCGATGCACTCGCCAGCGAGTGCATCCACGTCTTCCGAAACAGACCGCACGGCTACAAACTCGGGGCCTTGCTCGACAAGCTCGGCTAGGCGAGTCATGTCCGCATCGCTGAGAGGTTGTGCAGCATGGGGGAGGGGAGGGCGGTCTGTGCTCATGGTGTGGCTATGTCGGACGTCCGACATTTTTGGTGTGTGGCTCATTCAGTCGATGGCCAGGTACTCCCGAAGTTGCTCGGCCACCAGCTTCCTATCGGCGGTGGGAAGCGTTCCGACGCGCTTGTGAACGTCAGCGTCTTCAATCACCGCCACCTTGCTGGCTCGAACCACGGATGCAATGGGCAACCCGGCAGCACTCAATTCACTGATGGAAACATCACCATACTGAGCGGCGTTCGTGGCGTTGGTAATCATGGCCACGATGTATTTGCCGTTGCGCTGTCGCAGGGCATCCGTCGAAACGATGACGGCAGGGCGGACTTTGTTGGTCTTTTGGTCAGTGAAAGGGAAGGGGACTACCACGATGTCCCAACTGCGGTAATAGGACATAGAGCGTTTAGCGGAGGGAGTCATAGGCGGCATCGGCTTCCGAGTTCCACTCGGCGAAAAGGCGGAAAGGGTTGTCCTTACGCTCTTCTTCGTTGGTTGGCATGACAAATTGAGGCGGCTGTGGTGCGCGACCGGCGTTCATGTAGAAGCGAACCGCTTCACGGAAAAACTCCGAGCGGTTGCGGCCTTCGACCTTGCAGACCTCTTCAATTTGTGTTGCCATCGGCGCAGGAATGCTGATAGCAAAGCGCTGATAGTGTGGGGTTGGCATGTTTTCTTTCCTCATAGTATGCGTATAGTATTACGCAGTATTCACAAAAAGTCAAATGGATGCTATGATACAACCATGCAAGCAACAATTATCTCCGTCGCCAACCAGAAGGGAGGCGTCGGCAAAACCACCAGCACCGTGAACCTGGCTCGCGCCTTAGTCGAGGCGGGCAAGCGTGTGCTTGTTATCGACAGTGACCCACAAAGTTCGCTGTCCATCGTGCATGGACTTGACCCGCGCCGCCTGCGTGAGCTGGATGCCACGGGCAAGACCTTTTATTTCGGCCTGGTCAAAGATGCGCCGCTCGATGCGCTCATCATTGATGGTGCGCCGTCGCTCATTCCGGCCAGCATTCGCTTGGCCAACGCTGAGACTGAATTGGTATCGCCCTTTGGTGTGGCCACGGTGCTCAAGGAAAAAATCGCGTCACTGCGTGACCGCTTTGACTTCATCCTGATTGACTGCCCACCCACGCTGTCACTGCTGACGGTGAACGCACTCACAGCCTCGAATGCCGTGGTAATTCCGTGCAAGACGGATTACCTCTCCATCATGGGCATTCCGCTGCTCATGGAGACGATTGAAAACGTACGCCGCCGTGCCAACACGGGCCTCAAAA
Organism: Limnohabitans sp.; assembly: GCF_044361645.1. GTDB lineage: Bacteria > Pseudomonadota > Gammaproteobacteria > Burkholderiales > Burkholderiaceae_C > Limnohabitans_A. The sequence continues at coordinate 2,576 of NZ_JBIKIL010000057.1, forward strand.
TCATCGGCATCCTGCCCACACTGTTCAATGCCCGTGCCGCCCACGATGCCGAAGCTCTCCAAGAACTCCGCGCATCGGTCGCATCGAGGCGCGTCGAAGTCTTTGAGCCGGTCAACCGTTCGACGGTGTTTGACAAAGCCAATGTTGAATCCAAGGCCGCGCTCGAACTCTTCCCTGATTCGCCAGGAATTGAGCAATACAAGGTCGTAGCCCAAAAATTGATTGAACTCCATGCCTCCCAAAAATAAGACACCAATGAGTGCCAAGATTCGCGCCGATATGTTCGGGGCGAGTGCAGATTTGCCGCGCATCATTGAGCTGGACATTCAGCAGGTAGAGGCGAACCCTGACCAGCCGCGCAAATTCTTTGACGAATCAGCCTTGATGGAACTGGCACAGTCCATCGAAGCCAAAGGCTTGCTCCAGCCCGTACTTGTGAAAGTCCTGGAGGGTGAGCGCTACATGATCGTGGCTGGGGAGCGCCGCTTCCGCGCCCACCAGTTGCTTTCACGCCCAACAATTGCCGCCGTTATCACGGAGGGCGACACTGACGAAGTGGCCATCATCGAAAACGTGCAGCGTGAAAACCTGCGCCCGATGGAGCTGGCCGAATCACTCGGCAGACTCATGGAAACCCACGGCTACACCCAGGAAGACGCCGCTAAAGTTATCGGTAAGGCTCGCAACACCGTCACGGAATTGCTTTCACTGCTCAAGCTGCCGGAAGCCATCAAAGCCCAATGTCGGACGTCCGACATAGCTTCAAAGTCCTTCCTGGTTGAGCTTGCCCGCATGGAAACCGAAGCCATGTGGTCGGCCTGGGATGCTTTGAAGACCAAAGGAGAAACCTCTGTACGCGCTGCCCGTGCCCGCAAAACAGGTGAGCCGGTAAAAGACGAAAAGCAGCCCGACACACCGTTTCAAAAAGCGGAGCGGGCACTATGGATTGCAGTGAAGTCATTAGAAGCATTGAAGGGCGTGGCTTCCCCCCACGAGGTTGAAAAACTTATCTCGATTAAGAAAACTTTAGATTTGCTCGCAGAGAGCATCTCGGCGAGAAAATGAAAGGGCTGGAGATGAGCAAAGCACTAAACCGAAAGATATTCTTAGTGGCTTTGTTTTGTCTTCTAATACAGTTTTTTGCTGGATGTAATAAGTCCGCAGAGTCAGAGCCAGTCATCCCACAAAATGCTTCTAATGCTCAAGAGGAGGCACAAAAAGCAAAAATAGAGGCTGAACGACAACAGGAGATTGTTATAGAAGATGCCAAGCGGCAACTTCCAATACCAAGTGGGCCAAAGACTATTGAAGTTCCTGCAAATATGGATGACTTGGATAGGCGAATATTGAAAGGTGCGAATGATGAAAAGTAAAAAACTCGCAAACTCGGTCACAGCAATAGTCACTGCGATTTCTTTTTCTCTTACTGGCTGTTCAACCTCACCCGTTCAATATGCGTCCAGCCCACAGTCTGCCAAAGACGATACGCCGACAACCATCAGGTTGCGTGAGTGTTCCGTATATCTACCAGAAAATAGCCCAAACACTAACGCCACATCTTACTGGAATAAAGATTGCAGAAATGGTGTCGCACAGGGACTTGGATTGGCTGTATGGGGGACAGAAAATAACCCTACAGCTCGATACACCGGGCAAGTAAACAATGGTGTTTTACATGCCCCACAAAATGGTGGTGTTTTTACTGATAAAAGAGGTATTTTTAAAGGTCGTATTGACAACGGTAAATTTATTACTGGTGTGTTGTCAATGCCGAATGGCGATACATTTGAGGGTAGTTTTGATAGAGAAGGTTTTAAATATGGGGTGCTTAGAAAAGCCAATGGAAACGTAATAGCTGGGACTTTTAAGGGGAAAGATCCGGTAGGGGAATTCTATTTTAAAGATAGTACGGGTGTGTGGTATGGAAGTGTTGTTAATGGCCAAATAACAAAGCGTAGACCTCTTCCATCAAGGCCAATGACCGCAGGTGAAATGATTGGTACTGCTGCGGTTGTTCTTGCGACTGGCGCCGTAGCTGTTGTAATGCTTTACAGTGGACTAATTCTTGTCGGTGGAGCCGCTGCGCTGGCGGCTGCGGGCCCTGCTGCTGCTGTTGGTGCGGCTAGTGGTGTCGGAGCAGCAGGTAGTGCTGCTGTTGGCGGCGTAATAAGAGTTTTGGTAATTGTTGTTTGATGAAAATCTTATTAGCATTTCTGCTACTGTTTTGCAACATGTCATATGCGGCACAAAGAAACATTAGTATTCATTATTATTCAAATGGCAGTCCGTTTGACTTGGGTGTTTTTTATGAGGCGCTTGGACGTGCTGCCGTGTATTGGTATCAAAACTGTGTGGTTGTTTTTTCGATTTCGCTTATTGATGAGATGAATTTTCCAAAGGAAAGTCCTGGGGCTGTGAGTGTTTCGTTCGGCGCTCTTCCCGCCGGAAAACTTGGAGCTACATCAAATCAAACAATACTTGGAAAGTGGAGAAGTTCGACAGTGACTATATCGCCGAACGCTAGCAGTAAGACAATAGAAAGAGTTCTAGCGCATGAGCTAGGGCATGTCCTCGGGTTGGAGCATACATTAGACAAACGAGGAATAATGAGTCCTGATTTATCAGGAAATAAGCTATCTCAGGAAGAGAGAAATATTTGTAGAAACAGTTAACATGAACGACTCTGATTTTAATTTTATGGAGACGGCAAGTTTTACTGTTGGTGAACTGTCTGGTAAAGGTGTAGAGAATTTCAAAATCTCAGAGGTCGGAGACAGGCATCATGGAAAAAAGGTTTTATTGTTCTTAGATGAAGAAAGCAAAGGATATGTAGTTAAGCCAAGACAGGGTGTTGGTGAGCAGATTCTTGCTGATATAGAGGAATACGTTTTAGGGGAAATTGGTATAAAAGTAACAACAAATAAGCCATTATTGAACTCAGCACAATTTTCTATTTATGACTACATAAAAGAAGAAAAAATAAACAATAATAATCTCGATACTTTTTTCTTTTTATATGGAATTAAGGGGGCAATTTTATTTTGCTTGCTTGCAACTGATATCGGAAATGAAAATGTTGTCGTCACTAATGCAAGCGGGCCAGTCATAATAGATGCCGAAACAATTCTTTCTCCATATAAATTAGAATTAAACCTTAAGAAGGCGAAGTATGATTTGAATTTTGATTATTGTACTCTGGCAAGAACAGGTTTTTTTCCTTCGAATTATATTTTCTCACCGCTGGTGAGCAGTAAACAGATAGATTGCATAAAGAATTCAGGTGCTGAGGGGCTAACTGCAGTGTTTGAAAAGTATCCAGTCTGTGATTCATATTTGGAAAATATTTTTCATGGATTTAGAGTGGGTGCTGACGTTCTTCAAAAATCCATGAGAATTATAGATGACGTCCTTTCAATGCATGAAATTTCGGAACTTAGAGTTATTATTAGACCAACAAGAATTTATATTAATAATTTGCTTTCCCCATCTGACATTGATTTCAACCAAGAAGAATTAAATCAAATGTCGAAAGGGGATATTCCATATTTTACGTATAAATCAATTGGTTGCTCTTTGAACAAAATTGAAATACTTAACGCTATTGGTGGAATGATTAGATTCTGTCGAAAAAATAAATCTTTCATTGAAAGACAGATTTATGAGGCTGGTTATGGAATTAATTGACAATGCGGCACGTGAAGAATTACTCTCCAGATGCGTGAATGTCAATGAAGTAACGAATATTTACGAATTTCAGCAACACAATTGGTGTAAAGAGTTTAAGGAAATTGATGAATCTTTTGCCAATGGCTATCCTGGTATCGCGTTGGTATCCTCTGTCAATAAATGGAGCTTATTGAATAAGCTAATTGACAGAAACTTAATTGATTGTGGATTGCATTTGCGCGGATTCCACATGGGCCGAGGTCTGCCGATATTTCTTGCCTTAAAGACCAATGTTTGTTCTATTGACTATCAGTCTTATCTGCATTCTTCAAAAATTACTATTCAAGACAAATATGATATTTATCATGGAGCTGCGGGCGACTTACTCACAACCTCCGTGTTGAGGAGGTCTACTGATGGTTATGATTCGGAATTAAAAGAATTGGAGCGCACTCAATTCGAATGGTTGACTAATTATTTGGATGATTCGTTTCCAAGAGAAATTGGATATGCGCATGGTGCACTAGGAATGGCCTATGCTCTCTTAAATTCGAATTTAATTAGCAAAAGAAGTACCGAGCTTATTGAATTTATTGTGCTAAAAGGAATGTATGCCCTAGAAACCACCAATAATTATGCGGTTTGCAGTGGGCCAATCGCAGCACTTGTACTCTCGAAGATTGGAGCCAACCTTTTCAATGAAAGTTTTCACTCGGCTTCAACAGAAATATGCCTTTACATATTAGAAAGAATAGAATCTAATTTAGAAAAAGCGCCACTTAATTTGTGTTGTGGAGTGTTTGGGGTAATTGATGCGCTAATGATTTTCTCTTCGATAGGAGAAAATAAAAAAGTTACATCTGGGCTCATTGACCTAGTATCGAAAATAGATAAGTCTAGCTATAGCCACATGATGGATACGGGTTTATTTTTCGGAGTTTCTGGCCCTGCTCATATTTTAGAGCAAATAAGAAATCCTGCGTTAAGCAGGATCTCTTTTATGTTTCCTAGTTAAATCACCATCAATTCAGCAGCATCGGGCTGATGTTGCCGGAGTTTGATGTCTTGGTGCAACCATCAAACATAAGGCTTGGGCTGATGTTGCCGGAGTTTGATGTCTTGGTGCAACCATCAAACATAAGGCTTGGGCTGATGTTGCCGGAGTTCGATGTCTTGGTGCAACCATCAAACATAACAGTGGTATCGAGCATGAAGCACTCCTTTAGTAGGTTAGCGGAACCGCGCTTACATGATATCGTAAGAAACTTCAAAACCAATTCCCGTGTTTCTTCAAATTGTTCTTTGCAATCCTCCAGGGGGAGGTCACGTGGGTGTGGGGAGGCGGCGAAAAGCGCCGTGACCCCGGTTTCCCAAGGTCACGCGCTTCGCCGCTCGCGCTATCCAAAAATCCGCGCTTCTGCTTTCTGCTGAATGACTTGAAGCGGGGTGTCTTGGAAGTACAAGTCACGCTCAACGGTGCATCCATACGCGCCCCGTGTCTCCAGTAGCTCGCGCAGGCTGAAAGAACCCAGCTCGGGAAAGTCTCCGTCCACATACCCATAAAACGTGTCGATGCCGTCGAACTCGATGGCGTACCACGTCCAGTGGAAGTCGGGGAAAAAGAACTTGGCTAATACGAGCGGGTTTTCTTGCTCTGCTGTGGCTCCGATTTGCGGGAGTCGTGCGCGTAGCTCCTGGGGGAGCAGGTTGTGAATCTCCATAGTGATTTGTAATGATTATTTTTCGATGCGCGAGCTGACGAGGCTCGCACGTCGAGGCGGGCAGCCCGTGGGTGCCCTGAAGCAGTCAAGGAAAGCGTAGCGGCTTGACGGCGATAGGGCGTGGGCTAGACTGGCCGACTGCGAGAGAGGAAGCCTGGCTGGAGGGTTGCTTCGGACAAACAAAAAACCGCGTCTGTAAACGCGGTTTTTTGCTGGGTCAGTACGAAACCTTGAAGGTGGGTGAATCCTCTGGCCGCATGCGTCTGCGGTCATAGATGCGGGTGGTGGCGATGTTGGCATGGCCAAGCCACTCCTGCACCTTGGCGATGTCTGCCTCATGGTCGAGTGCGTTGGTTGCTGCGGTGGCGCGTAGGCTGTGCGGCCCTAGCCCTTCGATGTCGATCTTGGCCAGGGCTGCACACTCGCGCAGCAGTTTATAAACCCCGTCAGGGGTGATGCCGTGGCCAGCGGCCACGCCGCGCACGTTGTCGCGCACCGGCTTGAAAAGTGGCGCACCTGGTTGTTCTTTGTGGCCAGCGGCCTCCAGGTACTCATCAATCGTTTCGGCAGTGCCGGGGTGCAGTGGCAAATTGCGCAGCTTGCCGCCTTTGCCATGTACTCGCAGGTGCTGCACCCCTCGGCGCATGTGGATGTCTTTCACTGCCAGGCGGCACAGTTCTTCACGGCGCAGCCCGTGAAATAAGAACACCGACAGGATGGCGCGGTCGCGCTTGCCTTTGAGGGTGGCCACGTCGGGTGTGGCCAGCAACTGCCGCGCCTGGTGGTCGCCCAGGGCAGGGGTCTTGCCTTCGTAGCTCTCCACCTTCGGGCGCTTCGCTCCTTTGACCGGGTTGAAGTCCACCGCGTTCTTTTCACACAGATACTCGAACAGGGAAGACAGTGCGGCCAGCTTGCGCCGGATGGTCGCGCCCGACAGGGCACGTTCTTCGAGTGCCTTGCGCCAGGCAATAACGTGGGAGCGGGTGACGATGCGGAATTCTTCCGGTCGCTCGATGCCGACAAAGGCCATGAACTCGGCCAGGTCGCCACGGTAGGCGCGGCGCGTCTGTGCGTTGTCGATGTTGGCGAACCACTCGGCTTCGGCGGGCACGTCGGCCAGTTGGTGAAACTGCGCCGCCGTCAGTGCGCGGCGTTCGTCCACCTGGACAAGGGCCTTATTTTGTTGTGCCGGAATCATGCTCCGCTCCTTCTTTCTCATACCCTCATTTTACTACCGATAACATATTTTATCAATAGTAAAAGGCGGGGAGGTACTTGCTAATTCGTGGACACCTTACTGGACGGGAAAAGGGACTTGAAGCCTTGGATGGTCAGGGGAGGGCGGATACCCCAAACCTTCATGGCCAGCCACAATGTCCGGCGCTCCTACAAAGGCAGCAGCACAAGTGGCTTGTACCGCCTTCATGCGGTACAGCCAGGTCGCCTCCGGGTAGTCCTTGCCGTAGCCTGAGCTGGGTTGTGTAAGCCAGCCGCTGATGAAAAAACGCTCTACCCATTTGTCTCGTTCGACAGGATTGTTCTGGAGTCGGTCGGCAAAGCGTTGTGCCTCGTGTTGAGGCAGTGCCTCTGCGACGGTGAAGCCCGCAAAGGCCCGCGTCATGCCTGCCTCAGTCCAGGCGATGGTTTCAGCGGTGACGGCCTTGTACACCTCGAAAACTTTTTGCCCCTGCCGCTCGCCATACCGCGTCTGTAGTTCTTGCTTGAGCGACTGCATTGGCGCGTCGATGTTGTAGTTCCGTCGCCATGCTTCAACCACTTTGCGGCCATGTAGACCGCATTCATAGACGGCAAAATCCTTTTTTGTCTTTGCATTTGATTGTGTAGCTAGCAGAAGGCATGATATTGCCATCCAAAGGATGGGGGATTTAAGAATCATTTGTATGAGGGATATTTTTCGTTCGATAGGTCTATTTCCAGAGTTTTCCCATTTGTTTTACAGGATGTTAGCGGCGTCCGATGGTAAACATATTCTTTACCATCAGCAATAATATAGCGAAGTGCAAAGTCACGGCAAAAATCATGCATGAAGAATTTAATTTTTCTTAACTGTTCTGGTGAAAAAGATGGTCTTACACCAGGAAGTTCCACCGATTTATTTTTATCAAAGCCATAAGGGATTGCATCAAAATGGTCTGATTTATCATCAGGCTTGCATTGTATGGAATGTAGGCTTGTGTCGTTCAATGAGTTGTAAGAGGCAGACTGCCTCTCATCATCAAATACCACATGTGCAACTCTGAGAGAATTTGATTTCGAGCAATAAGGTAAGCTGAATCCAGCGGTTACTTTAAAACCATTGACCCATTTTGCCATTGGTTTTGTTTGATTTGCATATTCGATCCATGCATTTATCAAAATCATAGCACTCTGAAGCGATGGTGCTTTTTGATAATTATCAGATGGGTCTGGCGGCTTTTTGATCTCGGCTGCGAGAGGCACTGTATAAAGGTCGGAGCATTTCTCTGGCCTGCCTGTCCCATTTGCAATCCACCGCCCCGGAAAATTTCCTTGATTGAATCCATCGGCACCAAGGCTGAAATATGTTTCATCCTTTGTATAATAATCATCAGGTTTTATGCCGTGCTTTTTATACTCTAGTCTTTCAGCAGCAGATAAATTATTTTTTCTTGTTACTCTCATGCCGCCAATTGGTGTACCCAGCATGTTTTTCTGACCAGCACCCCGGTCTACGCAGCTAACAATGTTGCCGAGCCATTTTCCATCTGCGTGTGCCAAAAGGGGCATGAAAAGAAATGACAAATAGATAATTGCTTTCACTTCTTCACTCCTTCCATTCTAAGTACACCGTTCTTCCGCTGTTCTCGCCGTGATACCAGCCTTCCATGCGGTTCTTACCTTCGACAGGGCGCACACGCATGTGAATTTGGTCGGCATTGCCTGAGCAATTGGTGGCGGTAAAGCGCCACACCTTGAGCTTGCGTTCAAACACCACCGGTGTTTCACTCTTGCGGCAATACGGCCAGAATGTCACCAGTGCCTTGCCGTCGCGTGGCGTGGTCATTTCCAGCACCTCGATTTCAATCAGGTCGCTGTGACCCGATGCCGGGTTGCTCCAGCGTCCACGCAGCGACTTTGGCAGTGGGGCCGGGACATTAGCTCTTTCCTCTTTCACCTGTGAGGCGGTTGCTGGGCTTGTTGTTGCTTGCACTGCTTCTTGGGCAAAGGCGCTGCACACCAGTCCACAGCACACCAGGGCAGTAAAAATGTTTTTTTGCTTCATTGCTGTTCACCTCTCTGTACTTCTTTCACGCGCATAGAAAACGATGCCTCGTGCAATTTCCCGAGCGGGTTGTAAGTTTGGAACTCGACGGCCACCACTGTTTGCAAGTCAGGCGACCACAGAAAGCGTTGGTATGTTTTGCCGCTGTAGCAACGCTTCCACGTGCCGCGCTGCACCACCGGCAGAACTGGAAGCGACATTTCTTTACCACCGATTCGCAGTGCAAAAGACTCTTCGGGCTCCACCTCATAGGAGCCGTCGAGCACCATCTTCAACTCACTTTTGCACCAGTCAGCTGGCTGCCCAACATAAGTCACCTGCGATGACCATTTCATTGCTGGAGCAAGGGGGGCATGTGGGCGGGTCGTCGTTGTAGAAATAATTTCAGGTGCCGTTGCCTGCGTATAGCCGATATGGATGAAGGAGTGCGTGTCTATTTGATTTTTGGCATTCGCTTGAACCGGGCCAATCAGTGTCTGCACTGCGTTCTCTCCACGTGCCACCGTAAAGCTACGTGGTTCGTACTTATCCCATCCCTCCACTTTTCCTAGCCACGTGGTTTTGGGTGTTCGTGAAGTTTCGGCCTGAACGGTGTCGGTGGACGACAAGGGAGGGATTACTTCGTGGGACTTGTTCAACCCTCCCTGTGCTTGGGCATTACTGATGCAGGCCAGCACAAAGCCCATGAGGACAACAGCTCTCTTGTACATGGAGCCTCCTTACGACTTCTTCACACACTGAAAAGCCGTACCGTTCCCCGTGGTGCCCGTGGCCACGTTTCCATCCGCGCTTTTTGTCACCGGATAGTTGCCGCCTGAGCTGAAGCCTTGCAGGTGAATGAGCGCGGTGCTACCGCCCGTGTAGTGCGAGTTCACGAGGCCGCTGGCACTGCACACCCACGCGGCACTCTCACCGTGAGAAGCACAAGCGCTCAAGGCTGCTGCGAGGGCACACAACACGGGCAGCCGTCCAAAAAGTGAGTTCATCGCAGTCTCCTTAAAATTTATGTAACACTAGATATCATACATAAAATTTCCTTTTGGTGATGTGTTTTGTGATATCATTGAATGGGGCATTCTTTATGTTCATGCGTCTCACATCTAGCCTGCATTGCCTACAATCGCCGGATGGCAAGAAAACGTCTCCCCGGCCCACAAAACACACCCCTACCTGGAGGGAATCTCGGTACGGGGGCTTTGTCGTTGCGCCGCCTCGCGGGGATTGCCACACCTGTGTCGAATCGAAGTGAACACCTGACCCTGCGGCTCGCTGGCCAGTGGCTTGAAGTGTGGGAGTCCCTCAAACAGGTTCACCCCGACCTGTCGGACAGTGACCTGCTGCGCCAGGCGCTCGCGCTGCGTGCCGCGCTTTCAGCGGTGGACGACACCGGCAACCGCCCGCGTGCCCTCATCGAGTACGTGAACGAAAAGGGCGAAAAAATTGTGGCCGACTTGGAAGAGCATGTGGGCTTGAAAACCGCAGCCAAGGTCAAACCCGCAGCCAAAAAATAACGCCTCACCTACAATCACTGCCAGTCGGCTTCATGCGTGAAAACTTTCGTGCATGTGGATGGCTGAGGTGCTGGTCGTAATCGCAAGATTCATGTTCAGCCTGCGCAGGCGAATTGCTATTGCGGAGGCATCATGGCAAAACAACCACCCCCGAAGTTATCGACGGTCATCGCTCGTATTGCTCGCGCCAAGAAAGGAGACTTACTCGTTGTGAAAAGTGCGCCGAGAAAGAAGGCGAAGCCATCGAACACCTTGAAGTCATTTGTTATAACTGAGCCGCGTTCTTCAAAAAAACGCACCAGCTCCTAACCGTCAGGTTTTTGGTAGTCCGCGATTGAAAATGTGCCTTCCCCGATGTAGGACTTTCAACGCACACAGGCCGGGGGACGCCCCGGCTTTTTTCTGCCCGCTCGATTTGGAAAATTTCGCCTGCCTTGCTATGCTGTAAAGATGCAATCGCGGCGCTCGCTTCAATAGCCGCAGGCGATTGATCCTCGAAGCTAGCCGCTCTCGACCCGCACGGCTCTTAAAAACACAAACGATGCCGTGCGTCTGCTTGCCCATGCTCACATCAACGTGGGTTTTTGAGCGGGGATGTGCCCGTGGCGGGGCGGCTGTCTTCGGTGATGCGCTCAGAGAAAAAAACACCCATAGGGATGCGCTACGGCTGGGGCAATCAGCTCACGCCTTTTGGCATAGACCAGGTGGCGCGTCGCCAGCACCTGTACCTCATCGGCAAGACCGGCACGGGCAAAAGCACACTGCTTAAAAACCTCATCCTGGCCGACATTCACGCCGGTCGCGGCGTGGGCTTGATTGACCCCCACGGGGACTTGGCCAATGACATCCTGGAGCACATTCCGCGCAGTCGCATGAACGACGTGGTGGTGTTCGACGTGACCGACTACGAACACCCCATTGCCTTCAATGTCCTCAAGCCGGTGGACAAAGACCAGCGGCCACTGGTGGCCTCCAGCATCGTCTCGGCCTTCAAAAACATCTGGCACGACTCCTGGGGGCCTCGGCTCGAATACATCCTGTACGCCTGCGTGGCGGCGCTCATGGAGTGCCAAAACGTGACCCTCTTGGGCATGCAGCGCATGCTCATTGACGGCAAGTTTCTTGATTGGGTGATTGACCAGGTGCGTGACCCGGTGGTGCGTGCGTACTGGTCGGGGGAGTTCATGCAGTTTGACCGCCGCCAGGCGGCTGAAGTGGTGTCGCCACTGCAAAACAAAGTTGGCCAGCTTCTCATGTCGCCCGTGCTGCGCAACATCCTTGGCCAGGTGGCCAGCAAGCTCGATTGCCGCTTTGTGATGGACAAGCGCCGCATTTTCATTGCCAACTTGTCCAAGGGCGCGATGGGGGAAGACAAGGCCGCGCTGCTCGGCGCACTCTTGGTGTCACAGTTTGAACACGCTGCCATGCAGCGTGCGGGCGTACCTGAAAGCGAACGGCCAGACTTCAACCTGTACATCGACGAGTTCCAGAATTTCGCCACTGACAGCTTCGCCAGCATCCTCTCCGAAGCTCGCAAGTACCGGCTCTGTCTCACACTCTCACACCAGTACACCGCCCAGCTCGCGCCGGGAATGCGCGATGCCGTCTTTGGCAACGTCGGCAGCATCATCAGCTTTCGAGTGAACGAACAGGATGCGCAGACCCTGGAACGCGAATTCAGCGGCGAACTCAAGGCCGCCGAATTCACGAACTTGGAAAACTACCAAGTGTGTGTGAAGATTTTCAGTGAAGGCGGGTACAGCAGCCCCTTCCGGGGCAAGACCTTGCCCTCGGTACACCGCCGCCACGGCAGGCGGGCAAGCATCGTGCGCCTGTCACGACAGAAGTTCTGCAAGCCACGCAATATCGTTGAAGCTAAAATTAAAAAATGGATGATTCGTTGAACAACCAGCCACACCCACTCATGCCGCTGCGGGATGCTTTTGCCAATCCTCGGGCTGACGCATACAAGGCTATCCAACTAGAAAATTATGAAAAGTCGAAAAAGTGGATAGACGAAACTCCTCAGACAACTCTCTACTGGGTTCAATACCGTGACATCAAAAAAACCTTCGACATCGCCACAAAAGAACTGAGCAGAATCAATGAGATTGATGGTTTTTTTGAAAGATCATTGTTATTTGAAGCGTATGGTGACATAGAAAAATACCTACTCCCAGAAGAGCAAAAATGGTATGTTGAAGCCTTGAAAGAATTGAGAGACTTGCGAATAACAAGTCCTCAAACAAGTATTGGGAGCTTCATCTTGTATGTGAAAAACATTTTTTTGAAGCATGAATAGCCCTTCATTCATCGCCTTATTCTTTTCAGGACTACTTCTCGCAGGAGTAGTCTTTGGTGCCGCCCTATTTTTTGAAAGTCAACGACTTGCAATCACCAGCATAGTGGTGTTCATAGCCATCATGATTGGCTACAGCGTCAACAATGGCACCACGCTCATATTAATTTCAATAGCAATTTGGATTCTTCTTAAATTTGCTCTTAGATTTATTGGTAAACAACCAACTCGCGCTCAAATTATACTCAAAGAAATAGAGCGTATCCGCATATCATCTAACTCCCGTCGAGCAACGATTACATTAGAAAAACTCCAAAAATAATGCACGTCTTTCTGCTCATCATTGGCGTTATTGTTGTATTGGTAATGGCATTGGATTACCTTTTCAAGTCGCCTATTTTTTGGGGGATTGCATCAGTTTCTGCTGTTGCTGGGATTTCTTATTTTTTCTACGACAAACACAAAGAGAAGGTTTCTCTCGAAAGAAGTATTCAGGCACACCTCCGTCAAAAAAATCAAGAGATGGAGCGCGCACTCGCAGTCATTGAGAATCCTGCACCTCAAGTCATTGATGTCGTCGATGTCCGAGAGGTCTCTGTAATTGAATTGACCGAAGAAGAAAAGACTGCAAATCTCGAAAAAGACGCCGCACTCGCTGAGCGCAGGACTGAAGCGCTTTTGAAAAAACGAGAAGCCGAAAGAAAGTTGCAAAAAGCAGCGGATGAAGACGCTGCTGAATTAGCACGGCAAGCACAGGCACTAAAAAAGGCACAAGACTTACCACCACCCGCACCAAAACTCATGACCCCTGCGGAGAAAAATGCAGCTCTTCTGGCATTGTTGGACAAGAAAGATGCAGACGTGAAAATTTTTATCGACAGAGGATTGACTGAGGATTCAAATGAAATATCCATCGTTCTTGATGGATATGCAAGAGCCGTGAAGGCACTGCGCGATACTCCAACCTCAAAATAAAAACCCCGCACAATGTGCGGGGGTGCATCAACCATTAACAACATGTAGTGGTTTCTGCTTTAAAGAACTGTTTCCCGTCGAGCCTTGGAGTTTGAGCAACTCCGCAGCAAGACGGATGCGCTCTGCTTCATTTTTGTTTCTCCAGTCTTCGTTAATGAGCGCCAGGCGCTCATTTTCCAACTGCATCTTGGTCTGCATATCAGCCATGATTGTCTCGGCATACTTGCGCTGAAACTCTTCGCGCAGCGGGCCGCGCAAACTTTCAAGCGCTCCGAATGTTCCGAAGGCATCATTTATTAGAGCCATTTTCGTCTCCTGAAAAGTAGGGAAGTTCAAGCACCACGCTCAAACTCCCCACACCGTCCAGGACGGGCGACAGTGCGCCCTCTCATACCAGTAAATCACACCACAAAATTCTGTCAAGGCTGAGTTTTCCACAGGCCCGGTTTGACAGGCATGCCCTCCATTTGCTTTTCTGAATACAGCCCATGCCGTCGGCATGGCTTTGTTCATTTTTGCAATGGAGTATTTCGTGGCCAGCTATCTCAACTTCAAAGAACTGCGGCAGCGTCTGTCCTTTCGGGACATCCTGACCGACTACCAAATCAAACTCACAGAAAAAGCCGGTGGCCAGGCCATGGGGTATTGCCCCTTGCCCCAGCACAAAGGCAGTGAGGCACGTCGTTCACCGTCGTTTTCGGCGCACCTGGAGCGTGGCATTTTTCAATGCTTCTCCTGTGGCATCAGCGGCAACCTCATCGAGTTCACCGCGCTCATGGATGGGCTTGACCCGACCGATGGCGCGGACTTCCGCAAAACGGCCTTGAAGCTCGCGCAGCGCTTCGGGATTCAAACCAGCAAACCCGACAAAGAAAGCACCGCCAAACCATCAGCACCGCCTCCACCAGCAACCAAAGAACCGGCCCCCATGGGTGAAGACAAACCCGGCACCGACACGAAACCGGCCTTGCCGGTTGTGGTGAATGCCGCTCTGGAGTTTGAACTGAAAGACCTTGACCCGGAACACCCCTACCTGCCATCGCGTGGCTTCACCCCTGAAACCATCGCCCACTTTGGCCTGGGTGCATGTCAGCGCGGCCTCATGAAAGACCGGGTGGCCATACCGCTGCTCGATACCTCTGGCATCCTCATCGGCTATGCGGGGCGGGTGGTGGACGACAACACCATCAACGCCCAAAACCCGCGTTATAAGTTCCCTGGGGTGCGCGAAGCCAAAGGCATCCGCTACGAGTTCCACAAAAGCGAATTCCTGTACCACGGCCACGCCATTGCCAAGCCCGTCAGTGACCTGGTGGTGGTCGAAGGCTTCACCGCACTGTGGTGGCTGTGGCAGCACGGCTATCAGGCCGTGGTGGGCCTCATGGGGTCGGCCTGCTCCGACACGCAAGCGCAGCTCATCCTGGAGCGCAGCAAACCCAAGGGGCGCATCTGGTACTTCGCCGATGGAGACCCCGCAGGGGTCAAGTGCGCCAAAGACACGCTGGCCATGCTGGCCACGTCGCGCCTGGTTCGCCTGGTGATCGCCGATGGGCGACAGCCCACGGACTTCACCGAAGGCGAACTCAAAAAACTCATGCCCTTCTGAGGGCCTTCACGTCATGAACTTCGGTTCATGACGTTTTTTTGAAGTCGTGCTTGATGTTTGGTGGAGCATAGTCCATACCAATAGAAACCACTGCTTTCCCGTATGAGACAAGCAACCCCTTCTCTTTCATTGCAGTGGACAACTCATTTAGAAACGCATCTCTGATTGAGCCTCTCTCCGCCAAATCATAGAAGTCTGACCACGGAACAGCCATGTTTGTAAGGCTATTTTTTTGCATATAAGTTTGGATTTTTTCTGTTACTTTTCCGGGACTGATAGCCATTTGACACTCCTTTGAACATGTAAAGAAAAAATTTTACCATCATTTCAACTTTTTTCAAAACTTCACCAACATGTGTTTTTCAACTTTAGCCGCTACCCACTCCTCACGCTCCGGCCTACGCCTGTACACGCCCTTCACGGGCCTGGACACATCAAAGGCACTGCCTGCGGTCGCGTCGCGGTAGTCCTGGGGCCGCATCCACACCGCGCCCAACGGGTCGCGCAAAACATCCTCCTGGGTGGCCAGCCACACCTGGGTAAGCACAGGCGGGTTCATGCGCAGCAGCGTTTCGGCGCAGTTATTGCGCCGCTCGGCATTGCGAAACACCATCAAGACCCGGAAGCCAAAGCTCTTGTAGTCCTCGGCCTTGTAGCCATAGCGCAGCGCCAAGCCGCCCCGCTGGAAATAATCGCGGTAGCCGTGCGCCTTGAGGGCCAGCGTCTCCTGTGATTCGGTCGAACGGTCAACTTCCAAAAAAAACAGGTGCTCGTCGTATTCATCGCTTGCGCTACCGTCAGGCAGTCGCACTGGCTCATGCAGCCTCAGATAGCCGTCCGGCTTTACCACCATGTCACCGCTGCCATAGTGCCCGGCCTGCCGTGGCTTACTAGCCTTGAACTGGTACAGCATCGGCCAGGTCGAGAACTCGGCAATGGCAAAGCGGCCTGTGGCGCGAAGCGCCACGGAAAGCGCCGCCTTCACTTGCATCACATCAATTTCATGGCTCAGGGTCAGCTCTGACACCTGCGCCCGCTTCTCAAGCTGGTGCCAGGCCATGCGCGGATAGCCGCCCAGCTTGCCATGCGCTGCCAGGCAGTCAAAACCACGCTTGGTGAGGTACAGAATGGCGGGGTGATAGACACGCCGCTCGCGCTCGGCAATGAGGCGCAGCGCTTTGAGTTTTTGCAGACGCTTTTTCGCGGCTTCGGTCTTACCGTCAAAGTACAGACGGGTGGCCTGTTCCTGCGTCATGAGGCGGGACTCAAAGAGTCCGCGCAGCAGCTCGAAGTCTCGCGGCTGGAATTCAATGACCGGGGCGGCGCTGCCGCTTTTGTTTGTTTTTTTCTCGGGCATGAATTCACTCTATCAAGGCAAGCCTTGTTTTGCCAAACATGGCCAGGCGTGGTTTTGTCGGACGTCCGACAGTGGCGCTTGATGCCTCACTCTTCACGGGGCTTCATCCTGCGCCGGTTGGTGAACTCCTGCGGCTCTTCCTGGGGTGGTGCTATCAATTTCTCCGCCCAATTTCTGCGGGCCTCAATCGCCGCCTGCGCCTGCTCCTGGGGCAGCACAAAGCCCAGCCGCTGCAAACACCGAAGACGAAACGTCTCTTGGGTGGACGGGCTGACAAACGCATCGGGCACCGGCAAGGTGGTCATGCCGCATGAACGCAAATCGCCCTGCAAGCGAATGATGGCCTGGCGTGGTTGGAGCCTGAAAATCCGCTGCCCCATTTCAAAAATCTGCTCATCCACGCTTTGATAGGTACGGCTGCTGAGTTGGGTGTCCCATTCACGCTCCATGAACGGGGTCACGGCCACACTGCGCGATGTGCCCCGCGCTGTGCTCCAGTTGCTCGTGCTGGAGCTGCCTTCACTTTCCCCCCAGGTGTCGCTCTTGCCATCACTTTCGGTTTCGGTCTTGCTCCATCTTGCGGGCTGGTCTTCCGGGTTGCCTTGCTCGATGAATGAATACCGTTCGTCGTCATCTCGGAATTCGCCATAGCTATGGGCTTTTGCTATGCCGCGGTTGGCCGCCCCGCCTGAGCTTGTCCCCGTGCTCTCAGTTTCGCCGCCGCCCTCCGTATCGGTCTGGCTTTCTCCCGTGGTAATGACCGTGCGGGTCGTTTCTCTTTCACCAATCACCGCCCTGGTGTGGATTTCATGCTTGACCTTGTACGTGTCCACCTCGCCGGTGAAAAGCCATTTGGCCAGCGGCATGTACTCATCGGGGTCAGGCAAGCCCATGACCACCTTGCTCAAAATATTGCTGCGCACGGAACTCAAAAGCCTCTGACCTCGCACACCTTCACCAGAAAGCTGGCTGGGGAACTGGTTGGCCAACGTCAGGTGCAGGCCGAAGCCTCGGGCTTCGTCCAGATTCTCGGCAATGGTCGGCGTGATGAAGTGCTGGAACTCGTCCAGGTACAAATAAAACGGCTTGGGGGACTGCCCGCGAACTTTGCTCTTGCCTCGCTCGCTGGCCGCTGTCCACACGTCGGCCAAAAGCAGCGTGGCCATCATGCGGGCATCCGGGCGGCTCATGTGGTTGCCAACGCTGGCCAGGTTCACCAACACAATGGCGCCCTCTTCCATGGCCGTGAGAAAGTCAAAGCTGGACGCTGTTTGCCCCAGCATGCGCTCGATGTTGGGGTTATTCAAAAACTGCGAGACACGGTTGAGGGTCGATTCAATCGCGCCGCCCTGCTCCTTGGCGGGCAGCGAATCCAGCCAGCGCAAACCCTCGCCCACACTGCGGGGAAGTTGCTGCACCAGGCGCTCACGCAGTGCGCGGTTTTCTGGTGCCAGCACGTCGAAAATCTCGGTGATGCCCATGCCGTTTGCAGCCAGGGCATGCAGCGCGGCACCGGCCAGGCGCTTGAATCGTGGCGTCTCCTGGGCACTGTCTTGTCCCTGGGCGTAGGCAATGGCTTCCACCAGTGCATCAATGGATGTCGAAGAAGGCCCTTGCCGTGGCCGCAACAAGTTATAGCCCACGACGTGCTGCGGCTGCGTCAGGTCGATGGGCACAATGGGGCGGTCACGGTACAAGATCCGCTCTTCCGTAAGCCAGCCCATGACCTGCTGGTACAGCTCGCCGTGCAGGTCAATCAGCATGAGGCCGCTGCGGCTCATCAGCCACTGGTCAATGTCTTGCTGAATGAGTGAGGTGAGCAAGCGGGATTTGCCCATGCCGGTGCCGCCCACAACATACAGGTGCTTGGCACGTTGCTCGGCGCTCATGCGTATCGGTCGATTGCGGGCATCGACTCCCAGCATGATGTCATTTCCATGCGTGAGCGGCATTGCATCCCCCCTCCATCAAAAGCGCGGCCTGCCTTGGCCGCTCCACCATGCCCCAAAGGGGCAAAAAAGGGCCGTAGCGCCGTCTTGGTGTAGGTTTTGGAGTAAACCGCGCACCAAGGTCGAAAGGGGCGCTGTGCGCCACTTTAAAAGGGCGAAGCCCCACGGCGAAAAAGCCCGCCGGAAACTCGTCATAAACGAGTTCCTCAACACGGGTTCGTGGCGGGGTTGTCGGGGGCCAAATTTTTAGGGAGCGATAGCGGACTAAAAAAATTTGAGCAGCCCCGACTTCCCGGAATTGGCGCAGGCAGGGCCTACTTTGTTGACCTGACCAGTCCCGTTAGTCCGTTAGGAAATTGCGGGAAGTCGGGGGTGCATACCCCCGACAACCCCGCCACAACCCTTTATTTTACGGGCCTTCCCGTAAAAAGTGGCACTCCCCTATGTGGGGAGTGAACTCGGGAGCCCCGCGACGTGGGCATTTTCTGTGAAAGCGCCCAGGTCGCCACCGATGGCCGGTCACGGACATCCACCAGAAAGCAAGTAAGCGCCCCGCTTTCTTGCCACCCGTGCGCGCCCTCCCCGCCCAAGAAAAAACCGCCCATATTGCGGGCGGTAAAAATGTCGGACGTCCGACTTAAAGAGCACAGTGGTTAAAAATCAAAGCTCGATTGTCCTTTGGGAATGGACAGAATCAGCGGCCTGCCTTCATCCCGTATGGGGTGATTGATAGGCTCCGACCGCGGCTCATCTTGCACGGTGGGACGGTCGCCTGTGTCGTCGGTTTGACCTTCCGCCCTCCCCCATTCACGTTCAAGCCGGTGGTGCCAAAAGCCCAAATAGTGGGCTGGCGTGTACCAAACTTCACGGGCTTCCATGGCCAGGGTGTTGCCGACAATGACCACGCCGGGAATATGCCACAGCGCCATTTGTAGATAGCACATGAGGGCTGCCGTGCGGTCGATGTCTTGTGCCTGCACCCATAGCCGCTGCGCTGGATTGTGGCCATGCGACAGCATGACATTCACAAAGGCCAGCACCATACCGCCTGCACCGCAGGCGGGTTCGCACACGGTGATAAACGGTTTGTCCAAGGACTTGAGTTCGTCGCCGTAGGTGACGCGGGCCATTAGCTCTGAGACTTCATGCGGCGTAAAGAATTGGCCTGTGTTGGTGTTGCCCAGCTCCAGTTCCATGTACAGCGGCCCGAGCACGTCGCGGGGTTCCGTTTCCAGCAGCAGCACCAGTTTGGCCAGCAGCGCTGAAAACTCACTCAATTCATCGCGCTTGTACCGTGCGGCGACAGCCAGGTATTCGGCTTCGAGTTTTTCATCCTTGCGGATGGCGTTGTGCAGGGCGGCGGCGCTCATGACAACAAAGTCTCGAAAGACTTCGTAGCGGTGCCGGTGTCGTGCAATGGTGTTGAAGGCTTTGACGAATTCACCCCAGGCCGGGTGTCTGTTGATTGGCATGGTCGCTTTCCTTGAAAGCGTGCAGTCCCGGTCTCCCCCGGTCGTGCACCGAGTGGATGGAAACAGTCACCATGCTGGCCGTTGGCCAAAAATAATGATGACCACTGCCTGCCCTCCCCTGCTCCTGATTGGGAGCGCGAAGCGCAGGCTGGTGGTCACCGGGTTTTGGCTGTTTGGTCTTCAAAAAAACACACACATCAACGCCCAACGATCTGGCGCGTGGTGTGTTTTCTTGAGAAGACAATTAAAGAACAATTAGACGTGTTGCCAGTTTTCCATTAAGTCCTTGATTTATAAGGAAAATAGGTGAGGGCTTTGAGGGTAATTTTTTCCTCAAAGCCCTCACTTTCTTTCCTCAAAGCCCTCATTCCCTTTCCTCAAAGCCCTCACTTTGGGCGCAGTTCTTTCCTCAAAGCCCTCACCAAAAAAAGGAGGCTGTGGATAACTTTTTCAGGGGAATTGTGAAGGTCAGTGGCGTGTGGCCAGCCACTGTTCAATGGTGGGCAAGTTGCAGCGTTTGGCAAGAATGGTCTTCTCGGCCAGGCGCACGGTGATGCGGTACATGGGGTGGCCAGGCTCATAGTTTTTGCTGACGGCATGCTCTTCGGCCAGGCGCTTGATTTCGGTGCGTTCGGCTTGTGAAGCGGCTTCCATGTAGTTGAAGTGCTGTGACTGGCAAAAGCTCTCATACTCTGACTGGAGCCGTTCTTGACGGCGTTTGTCATCCTCGGCCTTGCGGGCCGCTTGCTCTTGCTTGCGCTTTTCTTTGCCTGCCTGCCATGCTGGGAGATAGGTTTCGATGGCGCGGATATTCTTCATGTGAAAGTTGGTTTTTGGGGCCT
>NZ_JBIKIL010000161.1:0-7008 GCF_044361645.1 Limnohabitans sp.
CCGAGGCCATCGAGAAGCTGCGCACCGTGTCTTTGCACATCGACGAAACACCCGGCCTCACATCCTCCGAATTGCGCGCCAATGCCCGACGGCTGGCGCGACAATGCGGCAAGCTGGGCTTGATCGTGGTGGACTATTTGCAGTTGATGAGCGGCTCGAGCAGCTCAGGCGGTGACAACCGCGCCACCGAGTTGGGCGAGATTTCGCGGGGCCTGAAGATGCTGGCCAAAGAGCTTCAGTGTCCCGTGATCGCGCTGTCCCAGCTCAACCGCAGCGTGGAGCAGCGCACCGACAAGCGGCCCATGATGAGTGACCTGCGGGAGTCGGGTGCGATCGAGCAAGACGCCGACATCATCATGTTCATTTACCGCGACGATTACTACAACAAGGATTCCAAGGACCCGGGCGTGGCCGAAATCATCATTGGCAAGCAGCGCAATGGCCCCACGGGCACGGTTCGCTTGACCTTCCTGAAGAACCTCACGCGGTTTGAAAGCCTGGCATCAGGCCTGAGCGACGATTACTGAAAACCGTCGTCTGTGGGTGCAGGGCCGCGCTGGAACACGCTCACAGCGCGTCGCTGGCAAAGTCGGCCAAACGCGAACGTTCGCCGCGTGCCAGGGTGATGTGGCCGCCATGCGCCCAGCCTTTGAAGCGGTCCACCGCGAAGGTCAAACCCGATGAGCCTTCGGTCAGGTAAGGCGTGTCGATCTGCGCCAAATTGCCCATGCAGATGATCTTGGTGCCGGGTCCGGCGCGTGTGATCAGGGTCTTCATTTGCTTGGGCGTCAGGTTTTGCGCCTCGTCAATGATGACGTACTTGTTCATGAAGGTGCGCCCGCGCATGAAGTTCATGCTCTTGACCTTGATGCGGCTTTTGATGAGTTCGTTGGTGGCCGCGCGCCCCCATTCACCCGAGTTGCCGCCATCACCTTTGGCTAAAAACTCCAAGTTGTCGTCCAGCGCGCCCATCCAGGGGCCCATTTTTTCTTCTTCGGTGCCGGGCAAGAAGCCGATGTCCTCCCCCACGCTCACGGTCGCGCGGGTCATGATGATTTCGGTGTAACGGCGGTCGTCCAGCACCTGCGTCAAGCCTGCGGCCAAGGCCATCAGGGTTTTGCCGGTGCCTGCTGTGCCGGCCAAGGTGACAAAGTCGATGTCAGGATCGGTCAGCACATTCAAGGCGAAGTTTTGCTCGCGGTTGCGCGCCGTCACGCCCCACACCGCGTTTTTCTGGTGGCCAAAGTCTTTCAAGGTCCGCAAAACGGCGGTTTTACCTCGTATCTCGGTGACCCGCGCGTACAAGCTCGGTTCGCCTGGGGCCTCGTAATACACAAACTGGTTCATGAACAGGCTGGGCACGATGGGGCCGCTGATGCGGTAGAAGGTCTGCGTGCCTTGTTGCCAGCTTTCCACGGTCTTGCCATTTTTGGTCCAAAAATCGCTGGGCAAAGCCAAGGACCCCGGGTAGAGCAGATCGCCGTCTTCCAAGGTTTTGTCGTTTTGGTAATCCTCTGCATGCAAGCCCAATGCCCGGGCTTTGACGCGCATGTTGATGTCTTTGGACACCAGCACCACCTCGCGAGGAGCGTGCATTTGGCCCAGCGCTTTGACCACACCCAAGATTTGGTTGTCGGCTTTGCCTTGGGGCAAGGCCAGAGGCAGACTCAAATCCAAAGCTTGGGTTTGGAAAAACAAATGGCCTGTGGCATCTGTGTGCCCTGTGGTGTTGAGCGGTGAGCCCTTGACCAAGTCATCCCCTTGGGCCGAAGCCAAAGCATCCAAAGAGCGGCTGGTTTGGCGCGCATTGCGTGCCACCTCGGTCATGCCTTTTTTGTGGCCATCGAGCTCTTCCAGCACGATCATGGGCAAGTAGACGTCATGCTCTTCAAAGCGGAACAGGCTGATGGGGTCGTGCATCAGCACATTGGTGTCGAGTACAAACAGTTTGCGCGGGCCGGTGCCTTGTTTGGCGCGTGGTGTGGTCTTGGGCCTGCGGCTTGTGTGTGAAGCTGTGGGCGTTGGCGTGGGCACCAATGCAGGCTTGTTGTGGGCAGGCTTCGTGTCCACTGGCGCTTGCGTGGGCGTTTGACTGTCCAGTTTGGGCTTGCGTGAGCGATGGGCGGGTTTGAGCCCGCTGTTCACAGACAAGGCGGCAGAAACCGCTGGCGCAATCGCTGCGGTTGGTGTTGGTCGGATTTTGGTTTCGACTTGAATCAAGGCCGGTGCTGTTTCGTCGTCAAGCAGGGCGGATTCGAACGCGGTGTGGGTCAAACGGCTGGCGCGTTGTGTAGGTGCAGGTGGCAGTGGCATGAGCAGTGGTGTTGGGGTGAACAGAGAAAAAGAGAGTCGGAAAAAATAAAAGCCGCCAAGTGGCCAGGGCGGCTTTTACTCAATGAAGGGGCTGTCATCAGGGGCATGAAAAGATTATGCACGACCCACAAGACAGGGCCGAATGCTCGGCCCAAAGCGGTGCCATCAGGCCAGCGCCGCCGATTTTTTCAAGTCTTTCACCGCTTGCAAGACCTCTTCCACATGGCCGGGCACTTTGAGCCCGCGCCACTCTTGCTTGAGGGTGCCATCGGCACCGATCAGGAAGGTGCTGCGTTCGATGCCCTTGACCTTCTTGCCGTACATGATCTTGTTTTTGACCACACCGAACATGTGGCACATTTTCTCTTCGGTGTCGGCGATCAATTCAAAAGGCAATTCCAGTTTGGATTTGAAATCATCGTGCGATTTCATGTTGTCTCGCGATACGCCCAAGACCAAAGCACCGGTTTTCACAAAATCCGGGTGTTTGTCACGAAACTGCATGGCCTCTGTGGTGCAACCGGGTGTGTTGTCTTTGGGATAGAAAAACAAAATAACGGGTTGACCGAGGTGGGATATGTTCGAAACTTTCAGGCCGCTGGTGGCGTTGGCTTCAAATTCGGGGAGGGGTTTGTTCAAAACGATCGCCATGGAACTTTGATCTCGCTTGCAGGTTGAGCGATTGACACGAAGAGATGGTGCCAGTTTCGCTGAGGGCCGTGGGCCTCGGAAGCCGTCTATTTTACTCTGAAGAGGTTTCGGGGTACTCGCACTGCATCCGCGCGCTCAAGCAAACTGCGTCTGGCCCGGCTCAAACCTCAAGCAAAAGCAAAGCCACCACTTTGCGGCCCTCACTGGCCAAGATGTTGTAGGTGCGGCAAGCGGCAGCGGTGTCCATGGTTTCAAGTCCAATGCCTTGGGCCATCAAGCCCTGCAAGTACGCCGGCTTGGGAAAACGGATTTTGTGACCGCTGCCAAAAAGAATCAGCTCTGCGCCGCTGTCCACCCATGGGCTGAAGTCGCGGTCGCTGAGGGCCTCAAAGTGACCCGTTGACCAAGCCGCGGGTGCCACCTGGGGCAAACTGCTGACCGACAATGAGTGCGCGTAGCGCACGCCATCGACTTCAATCCAAGCGCGGTCGTAAGCGTTGATGGTTGGGGCATTGGATTGGTCAGGCTGGAGTTTCATGGCACATAAAAAGGATTCGGGGCACGATGTGGGTCCAAAGCGCCCAAACAAGGGCCGGTCTTGGCTGAAAAATGTGGTCAAATTATAGGTTTTCGTTTGAACCTACCGCCTTTGGAGGCACTTTGAAGACCATTCAGAAATCTGCCAAGCTTGCCAATGTTTGTTACGACATCCGGGGGCCCATCATGGACAGGGCTCGACAGATGGAGGAGGATGGCCACAAGATCATCAAATTGAACATAGGCAATTTGGCCGTTTTTGGTTTCGATGCGCCCGAAGAAATTCAGCAAGACATGATCCGCAACCTGCCCAACTCGGCGGGTTACTCCGACAGCAAGGGCATTTTTGCGGCGCGCAAAGCGGTCATGCACGAAACCCAAAAGCAGCGCATTTTGGGCGTCGCTTTGGATGACATTTACCTGGGCAATGGGGCCAGTGAATTGATCGTCATGGCCACCAATGCCTTGCTGGACAATGGTGACGAATTGTTGCTGCCCTCGCCCGATTACCCCTTGTGGACGGCGGCTGCCAGTTTGTCGGGTGGCACACCGGTGCATTACCGCTGCGAAGAGCGTAATGCTTGGATGCCCGATTTGGCCGACATGCGGGCCAAAATCACGCCGCGCACCAAAGGCATCGTGGTCATCAACCCCAACAACCCGACCGGCGCGCTGTACTCGGACGAATTGCTGCGCGGCATCGTGGCCTTGGCCCGCGAACACGGGCTGGTGATTTTTGCCGACGAGGTCTACGACAAAGTTTTGTACGACGGCGTCAAGCACACGCCCATGGGCAGCTTGTCGCAAGACGTGTTGACCCTGACCTTCAACTCTTTGTCGAAAAGCTACCGCTCTTGCGGCTACCGCGCGGGTTGGATGGTGATCTCGGGCGACAAAAAACATGCCCGTGATTACATCGAGGGCCTGAACATGTTGTCGAACATGCGTTTGTGTGCCAATGTGCCGGGCCAGTGGGCCATTCAAACCGCTTTGGGTGGGCACCAGAGCATCAACGAATTGGTGGGTGAGGGCGGTCGCTTGCGCAAGCAGCGCGACTTGGCGCACCAGTTGATCACGGCGATTCCGGGCGTCAGTTGCGTCAAGCCAAAAGCAGCGCTGTACATGTTCCCCAAGCTTGACCCTCAGATGTACCCGGTGCAAGATGACCAAGATTTCTTTTTGCAGTTGCTGGAAGAAACCAAGGTCATGTTGGTGCAAGGCACGGGTTTCAATTGGCCCGATGCCGACCATTTCCGCATCGTGTTTTTGCCTCACGAGGACGATCTGCGCGAGGCCATTGCCCGCGTGGCCCGTTTTCTGGAAGGCGCTCGCCAGCGTTTTGGCACCAAAGCCTTGGCGGTTTGAGGCTATTTTTCCAGTCCGAGTTTTGGGCGTACCGCAGTAAAGAAGTTAAAAAATGAATCCGATCAAAGTGGGCTTGTTGGGCATGGGCACCGTGGGCAGTGGCACCTTCAATGTGCTGCAGCGCAATCAGGGCGAGATTGAGCGCCGCGCCGGTCGTGGCATTGAAGTGACCATTGTGGCTGACCTGGATGTGGCGCGTGCCCAAGCTTTGGTGGGGCCGGGCGTGCAGGTGGTGGCCGACGCGCGAGACGTGATCGCCAACCCCGAGATCGACATCGTGATCGAGTTGATCGGGGGCTATGGCATCGCCAAAGCCTTGGTGCTCGAAGCCATTGCGGCGGGCAAGCACGTGGTCACCGCCAACAAGGCCTTGCTGGCAGTGCACGGCACCGAGATTTTCGCGGCCGCACAAGCCCAAGGCGTGATGGTGGGTTTTGAAGCCGCGGTGGCTGGGGGCATTCCCATCATCAAGGCGCTGCGTGAAGGGCTGACGGCCAACCGCATCCAGTGGGTGGCTGGCATCATCAACGGCACGACCAACTTCATCTTGTCCGAGATGCGCGACAAAGGTTTGGACTTTGGCGAGGTGCTGAAAGAGGCGCAGCGCTTGGGTTATGCCGAGGCCGACCCGACATTTGACATCGAAGGTGTGGACGCTGCGCACAAAGTGACCTTGATGAGTGCCATTGCCTTCGGCATCCCGGTGCAGTTTGACAAGGCCTATGTGGAGGGCATCACCCAGCTGGGTGCGGCTGACATCAAGTACGCCGAGCAATTGGGTTACCGCATCAAACTGCTGGGCATCACCAAGCGCACAGCGCAGGGCATTGAGCTGCGGGTGCACCCCAGCCTGGTGCCCCAGCAGCGATTGATTGCCAACGTCGAAGGGGCCATGAACGCGGTGATGGTGCAAGGCGATGCGGTGGGCACCACGCTGTATTACGGCAAAGGTGCGGGTGCCGAGCCGACCGCCAGCGCGGTGATCGCCGATTTGGTCGACATCACCCGTTTGCACGCGGCCCAAACGCAGCACCGCGTGCCGCATTTGGCCTTCCAGCCCGGTGCCATGAGCGAGTTGCAGGTGCTGCCGATGGCCGAGGTGGTGACCAGTTACTACCTGCGCCTGCGCGTGGCCGACCAAGCGGGCGTGCTGGCCAAGCTCACGGGTTTGTTGGCCGAGGCGGACATCAGCATCGACGCCGTGTTGCAGCGCGAGGCCGACCAAGTCAGCTTGGCCGGTGAGAACCAGACCGACGTGATCATCTTGACCCACGACACCCGCGAGGGCACTTTGAACGCGGTGCTGGCCCAGATGCAGGCCTTGCCCACGGTGATGGCCCCCATCGTGCGCATTCGCAAGGAAGAACTGAACTGATGCGCTACCTGTCCACCCGTGGTCACGCCGACCGCCCCCAATTTTGTGACATCTTGCTTGAAGGCTTGGCGCCCGATGGCGGTTTGTACTTGCCCGAAAGTTACCCCCAGATCGACGCCCAAGCCTTGACGCGCCTGCGCAGCGTCTGGCAAACCCAGGGCTATGCGGCTTTGGCCTTTGAGGTCTTGCAGCTTTACATCGACGACATCCCGCGCGATGACTTGCTGGCCCTGTGCCGCAAGACCTACACGGCCGAGGTCTTTGGCACGCCTGAGATCGTGCCGCTCAAGCCTTTGCAGGCTGCAGGTCAGGCACAGCCCACCTTGTATTTGCAGGCCTTGTCCAACGGCCCCACTTTGGCCTTCAAAGACATGGCCATGCAGTTGCTGGGCCACTTGTTCGAGTACGAGTTGGCGCGGCGCGGTGAGTCCTTGAACATCTTGGGCGCCACTTCGGGCGACACCGGCAGCGCGGCCGAATACGCCATGCGCGGCAAAAAAGGTGTGCGCGTCTTCATGACCAGTCCCGATGGCCGCATGAGCCCGTTCCAACAAGCGCAGATGTTCAGCCTGCTGGACGAGAACATCCACAACATCGCCATCGCGGGGGTGTTCGACGATTGCCAAGACATCGTGAAAGCCGTGTCCAACGACTTGGCCTTCAAGCGCCGTTACAAAATTGGGACCGTGAACTCCATCAACTGGGCGCGTCTGTTGGCCCAGGTGGTGTACTACTTTGCCGGTTACTTCCAGGCCACCCACAGCAAC
>NZ_JBIKIL010000058.1:0-23204 GCF_044361645.1 Limnohabitans sp.
TTGCACGCCCACCTTGGCGTAGTCCTCTTGTGTGGGCAGTTTGCCCGCGTCCGCCGCGCTCGATGCCTGGCCGTCGGCCGCCGCCAAGATCTTGTTGTACGCGTCCACCAGCGCCTGGAGTTCCTCTTGAGAATTGACCCGATTGCCAGTCACCAACTCAGTGTTGAGCGCGCTGTTGAGAGAGGCCAAATTGGCCTGAGTGACACCCGTTACACCTGTTTTTGCATAGTCTTGCACGCTGGGGGTCTGGGTGGTGGCGTTGTTGTCTTGCGCCGCATTGCGTACCGCATCAAACGCAGGATCGAGGTTGTGAACGAGGTCTTGCAGCTCTTCAAAAGTGTCTACATCTTCAACGTCCGAATCCTTGACGGCAGCAATCACATCAGGCCAGTTGGCCGAAGTGACACCTTGAATGCCCATAAGTTTCAGTTGCAATTCGGTGGGTTCATCTGCATTCGCATCGCCACGGGCGGTAGCCAAAACAGCTTTGACGGCGTTAGCCAAAGCCTGAATCTCGTCTACCCGATCCACATCGGCGATGTTTTTTCCGTCCACCACATCGGCGAGCAAGCGGGCCTCTTCAGGAGAACTCACCCCAGTGACGCCAATTTTTGCGAAGTCATCGGCTGTGGGTCGGCTGCCCTCGAGGCTGTTGCCTGCCGTGCCATCGGCAGCGGCAAGGATTTTGTTGTACGCGTCAATCAGGGCTTGAAGCTTGGCCGGTGTGTCCACGGCTTCGCCATTGACAGAAAAGGTGTTGAGCGCACTGTTGAGAGACGCCAAATTGCTGTCCGTAACACCAGTGACACCTGTGGAGTCGTAGATCGCTTTCGAAGGTGTGGTGTCGGATGCCGTGTTGTTTTGTGCAGCATCGACGATGCCTTGAATCTGGGTACCACCACCATCATTATTATTATTACCACCACCACCACCACCACCACCACCCGCCGCCGCTGCCAGAAGCGCGGCCAGTCCAGCCAGTGGGCCCACACCGGGAATCAAGGCCCCGACTGCGCCACCTGCAGGCAACAAGGCGGCGGCTGCCGCCCCTTCAGCGGCAGCAGCGACCAACTGACCTTCAGCACCAATCAAATAGCTGACAACGCCTTCAGACGTTTCAACGGTCAAAACATCCAAAGATGCGTCAACCGTATCGAAATAGTCCTCCAAAAGGAGGAACTCTGTTTCCTCATCAAGCAAGAACAAATTTTTGCCAACCCTCTTCACTTTGATGGCAGCATCTGTCGCGCCCGGTCTGGCCAAAACTTGCACCTGCAAAGAAGAGGAAGCTGGCACCTTGAGACTTGGTACCCCTCCCACACGGACCATGGATGGCACAAAAATGAGCTCGAGCGCACCCGTGATTTTGTTAATAACCGCAATGGACTTGGTCTGTGTCATGAGAAAACTCGCTATGAAAAAGTTTTTTAAGATTGCCAAAGTATTACTTTAATACCTTCTGTCAATATCTTATATCAACTATTTGACAAAAGTTAACTTGAAAAGTTAAATCTATTAAAAAAAATTTCTGACAATTTGCCAATCAGTTTGAAAGTGCGCATCAAATGGCGCTTGCATGCCGATCAGATCGGGCCCCAAAGTGGCCTGTCGCTGCACCCAGCAGGCTCTTTGAAAGCCTCAAAATCACGGACGAGGCTGTTGGAGGGCTTGCTGCATGCACGCTGGCAGAACTTGGCTTTCAAAAAGCGCCATCGCGCTGCTGGCGTTGCCAGGGTTTGGACGTGATTTTAAAATCCAGGTTTGAGCATCACTGCCCAGCTTTTGCAGGGCATGACAGACACCTTTTATTACAATTCTCTTTGGGTCTTAGTTGCAATAGCACAACAGCTTTGTGGACTGCGAAACAGCGTGCCGGTGCCCTCCAATGTGTTGAATGATTTTTTATGGACCAAGTTTCACACCATGCCCCTGATTGATGCACTTTTTCCTAATGGCTGGCAGCACTACTTGATGGGGGGGTGAGCATAGGCGCAGGCGTGGCGTTGCTGTATGTGTTCAACGGTTGGGTGGGCGGTATGAGTTCCGTTTTTTCCAGCAGTTGGTCCTTTGTGGCCAAAAAAGCTTTTTTCCAGCAAGCTCGCTTTGTCAACACGCGCCAGTGGCGCTTGGTCTACGCCTTGGGCGTGGTGCTTGGCGCGGTGGTTTGGCGTTTTGCCTTGGCAGATGGCCCATTGCCTCAAACCGATGTGCCGACTTGGCAATTGTTGGTGGGGGGCTTTTTGGTCGGCTACGGCGCTCGCTTGGGCAATGGCTGTACCTCGGGCCACGGCATTTGCGGACTGGGTTCGCTGCAATGGCCTTCGTTTTTTGCGGTACTGACTTTCATGGCCACCGCATTCATGACCGCCAACCTGATGGCCTGGGGCATGGCATGAACGTGCAAACTCAACACACCCTGAGCCTGCCCAAAGCCGCCGTGACCCTGATGGCTGGTGCCTTATTTGGCTTTGGTTTGTCGCTGGCGACCATGGTGCAGCCCGATGTGGTGCTGGGCTTTTTGCGTTTTCAGGACTGGGGCTTGATGCTGGTCATGGGCGGCGCTGCGGGCGTGGCGATGCTGGCCTTCAAAGTCTTTCCCCTCTGGTTCAGTCGGCCTTGGCTGGGTCTTGAGTTTTTAAACCAAACAGCCCACTGGAGCCGACAAACCCTCATCGGTTCGGCCATTTTTGGCGTGGGTTGGGGCCTGAGTGGCGTGTGCCCAGGCCCGGCGATTGCGGCATTGGGCACGGGCAACACTGACATCTTGTGGGCCTTGGGCGGCATTGTCTTGGGGGCTTGGGCGCAGGGGCTGCTCGCTCGGGAATGAGTTCGCCTGCTTTGCAACGGCGCCCAAAGAAGTCGGCTGGCTTCACTGAATTACGGGTCTTCGCCCGGGATGGCAAAGCAAATCTGGGGAGGCAAAAAAACTCAGGATGTAGAGAAAATGACCGAATGGCTTGAACGGCACACGAGGGCAGCAAGGGCTGGCTGGGACTGGCATGCCTCAAGCGTGGGTTGGGCTGTGCAGGCCATGGGGCTGATGAACGGCAGATGAAGGACCCTTGAGGGTTAGAATAGTGAGCTTGGCTGATGGCCATTTCCTCTTCATTTCAGACCCCTACCCTATGAAAACCGCTCAAGAAATCCGCGTTGGCAACGTCATCATGCACGGCAAAGACCCCATGGTCGTTCTGCGCACCGAATACCAACGGGGTGGTCGTGGCTCGTCCACTGTGCGCATGAAACTCAAAAGCCTGATCGCCAACTTTGGCACCGAGGTCGTGTTCCGCGCCGACGACAAGATGGACCAGGTCATCTTGGACAAGAAAGACTGCACCTACTCTTACTTTGCCGACCCGATGTATGTTTGCATGGACACCGACTTCAATCAGTACGAAGTCGAAGCCACCAACATGGGCGACGCTTTGAACTACCTCGAAGACGGCATGGAACTCGAAGTGGTGTTCTACAACGAAAAAGCCATCTCGGTGGAATTGCCCACCAGCGTGGTGCGCGAGATCACTTGGACCGAGCCTGCCGTGAAGGGCGACACCTCGGGCAAAGTGCTCAAGCCCGCCAAAATCGCGACCGGCCTTGAAGTGCCAGTGCCCTTGTTTGTGGCCCAAGGCGACAAAATCGAGATCGACACCCGCACGGGCGAATACCGCAAGCGCGTTTAAGCGGCACGGAGCTCGCCTTGCAACAAAAAGCCCCAGCAGGGGCTTTTTTCATGCCCGGGCAAAGCTGCTGTGGGGCCTTGCAAGCGGCGGTGAATACCGGCTCAAACTGCAAGGCACAATGCACCCATGAAAGTCCCACGCAACATGCTCGAACCCGCCCTGGACAATGCCAGGGCCGATTGGCAAACCGAAGACAGCCCTGAGGGGCTTGTGCCCGAGGCGCACCGCCTGGCCTTTGCCGACCCGGAATTCATGCTGCGCCGTGAGACCCGGGGCATCCGCCTGCAGCTGGAAATGCTCAAGCCCGATTTGGCGCAAGCCGAAGCGGGCATAGAGCACACCGTGGTGGTGTTTGGCAGTGCCCGCTTTGTCGACCGCGCAGCAGCCCAAGCGCAGTTGTTGGCCGCGCAGCAAAGCGGACAGTCGGGCGTCATCGCCAGAGCCAAAGCCATGGTGCGCAACGCCGAGCACTACGAAAACGCCCGTGTGTTTGCACACATGGTGGCGCGGTCGTGCTCGTGTTTGCCGCAAGCGGAAAAATTGTTCATCTGCACGGGCGGCGGTCCGGGCATCATGGAAGCGGCCAACCGGGGGGCGCAGGAAGCGGGTGAGTTGTCGGTGGCCCTGAACATCACCCTGCAACATGAGCAACACCCCAACCCCTATGTCACGCCCAATTTGAGCTTCAAGTTCCACTACTTTGCGCTGCGCAAAATGCATTTCATGATGCGGGCCAAAGCCTTGGTGGCCTTCCCGGGTGGCTTTGGCACGCTCGATGAGTTGTTTGAAGTGATGACCCTGGTGCAGACACGCAAGGCCCACCCTGTGCCTATTTTGCTGTTTGACACCGCGTTTTGGAAGCGCTTGATCGACATGCAGGTGCTGGTGCAAGAAGGCACGGTATCTGCAGAAGACTTGAAGTTGTTTCGGTATGTGGACACACCCGAAGAGGCCTGGCAAGCGATCTGCGATTTTTATCAACTCAAAGTGTCTTGAGCTTTGGGTTCTGGCCCCGGTCGCAAATGCCAAGCACCACGGGCCCCTGCGCCCACGGCTGCGCCCACCACCCAAAACAAGGGGGCCACCCCGACAGCGGCCCCGGCTGCACCAAACAGCATGGGCATCAGCACGCTGGAGGCGTTGATGCTCATCAGGCGCAAGCCCAGCGCCTCGCCTTGCCGGTGCGGCGGGGTGATCTGGTGCAAGGTGCTCATGATCATGGGCTGCACCATGCCCAAGACCAAGCCCAAGAACACCGAGCACACGCCCATGGCCAAGGCGCTGGGCATGAGGGGGTAAAGCGCAAACAGCAGCGCGCTACTCACCATCGCGCCGGTGATGATTTGGTGCTCTTTGACGTAGCGCGCGATGAAGGGCAAACACACCCGAATGAAAGCTGCGGCCAATGCAAACGCTCCCAAAATGGCGCCCACCACGGAGGCGCTGTAGCCGCGTTCGTGGCCCAGCACAGGCACCACAAAGGTGTGCACGTCCCAGCACGAAGACAGCAGCCAGTTGACCGCCAACAGGCGGCGCATCATGGGTTCGGCCAAAAGCTCGAGTGCGCGGCGAGGCGGGGCGTTGGCCAGTTCGGCCGAGAGCGCCAATTCGGGCACTTGACGCACCCAAAACCAAGTCAACAGCGGAAAAACCGCCATCAACAAAAAGGCCCACTGGTAGCCTGACACATGCCCGGCCTCGGGCCCCGAAAAGTCGATCAGCACGCCGGCCAACACCGGGCCGACAAAGTTCGACACGGCAGGCCCCAAAGACAACCAGCTGAAGGCCACTTTGAGCGCGGCCGGGTCTTTGGCCATGCGGCCCACATGGCGCTGCAAAGCGATCACCGCCATGCCAGTGGCCCCGCCTGCGGCCAAGGCACTGATGCACATGACGGGGAAAATCGGCCACAGCGCCGACAAGGCCACGCCAGAGGCCGCCAGCACCACGCTGATGCGCATGAGTTTTTGCAGGCCTCGGCGGTCGCTGTAGCGCCCGGCTGGCAAGGCCAAAAACATGGGGGCCAGCGCGAACAAGGCCAACAAAGCCCCCACCGCCACGGCGCTGAAGCCCTGTTTGAGGGCCAGCAAGGGAATCGCCATGCGCGTGCCCGCCATGCAGGCGTGCAAAAACATCTGGCCCGCGATCAGGCGCGCCAAATCGGGTGTCACGCAGCGTCCGCTTTCAGGCCGTCTGGCTTGTCCGGGCCGTCCAGTTCCGCTGGGCTGCCGGGCAAGAAGGCTTGCGCTTGGGCCTCTGGCAAGGCGTCGACCTGGCGCAGGGCGCGGCCCATGGCGTTGCTGCGGGTCTGCGCTTGGTCCAGCGTGTTGAGCACGGTTTGGGTTTGGTTGCGCACCTTGGACAGCACATCGCCGAACTTGCCAAACTCGGTTTTCACCGCGCCCAGCACCTGCCAAACTTCGCTCGAGCGTTTTTCGAGCGCCAAGGTTCTGAAGCCCATTTGCAAGGCGTTGAGCATGGCCATCAGGTTGGTGGGGCCGGCCAAGGTGACGCGGTGCTCGCGCTGCAAGGTCTCCATCAAACCGGGGCGGCGCAGCACTTCGGCAAACAGGCCTTCGGTGGGCAAAAACATCACCGCAAAATCGGTGGTGTGGGGTGGCTCCAGGTATTTTTCGGCCATCGATTTGGCCTCGAGCTTGATGCGACTTTCAAGCGCTTTGGCGCACAGTTCGGCCTGCACCGGGTCGGCACGGCTTTGGGCTTCGAGCAAGCGCTCGTAGTCCTCGTTGGGGAACTTGGCATCAATCGGCAGCCAGACGGGCAAACCCGAGTCCGAGCGCCCGGGCAAGCGAATGGCAAAGTCCACCCGGTTTTTGTCGCCGGGGCGGGTGGCCACTTGCACCGCGTACTGCTCGGGCGTGAGCACTTGTTCGAGCAGCGAGGCGAGTTGCGCCTCGCCAAACATGCCCCGGGTTTTCACGTTGCTCAGCAGGTGCTTGAGGTCGCCCACGCCCTGCGCCAAGTGGTGCATTTCGCCCAAGCCTTTGTGCACCTGCTCCAGCCGGTCGGCCACTTGCTTGAAGCTCTCGCCCAAGCGCGCGTGCAAGGTGGCTTGCAATTTTTCGTCCACGGTTTGGCGCATTTCATCCAGCTTGGCGGCATTGCTTTGTTGCAGCTGTGAGAGTTGGGTTTCCATGGTGCCGCGCATCTCGCTCAAGCGTCGTGCGTTCGCCTCAGACAAGGCGTTGACCTGCTGGGCCAGGCTGTCGGTCAGGCTTTTTTGCAGCAGGGCCAGTTGTTGGGCCAATGCGTCAATTTGTTGGTTTTGCGTGCGTGTGGCCTCGGCGCTTTGTTGCAGCAGCGATTGCTGGAACAAGCTGAGCTTGTGCATGGCCTCTTGCCGACCTTGCAAGCCAGACTGGTTGATTTCGGTGCGCAGCTCGCGCTCGAGCCGTTCGGTTTGGGCATGCAGCGTGTCAAACGGCTGTTGCATCCATCCGGTCAGATCGGCCTTGAGCGCAGAGATTTGCGCAGAGATTTGCTCAGCCAAGAGCCCTGCGGTTTGTTGCGCTTGTCCAGCAGGCGAAGCACTTGTGCGCAGCAACCAAATCAGCAAGCACAGGTTGAGCCCAACCAGAGCCAGCAGAGCGATCAGCCCCCACTCACTCATGCGGCATGGCCGGGCACGGTGTTCAGGGGCGTCAGGGCCTGGCCCCGGGTCAGGTAAGCCACCAGGTTGTCGGCCGCCAATTGGGCCATGGCCATGCGGGTTTTGACCGTGCTGCTGGCAATGTGGGGCGTGAGCACCACGTTGGGCACTTTGAGCAAGTCGGGGTGCACCGAGGGCTCGCCCTCGAACACGTCGATGCCCGCCGCAGCGATTTGGCGCGCCGCCAAGGCCTTGGCCAAAGCCGCGTCGTCCACAATGCCGCCGCGTGCGATGTTGACCAGCGTGGCGGTGGGCTTCATCTGCGCCAACTCGGCCGCGCCAATGGTGTGGTGCGCCTGGGCGCTGTAGGGCAGGACCAGCACAACATGGTCGGCGCTTTGCAGCAGTTCTTGTTTGCTCACATAACGGGCTTTGCAATCGGCTTCGAGCTCGGCGCTCAGGCGCGAACGGTTGTGGTAAATCACGTTCATGCCAAAGCCATGTGCACCGCGGCGGGCAATGCCCTGGCCGATGCGGCCCATGCCGATGATGCCCAGCGTTGCGCCATGCACCTCGGCCCCGGCGAACATGTCGTAGCTCCATTTTTGCCACAAACCGGCGCGCAGGTAATGCTCGCTCTCGCTCACGCGGCGGGCGGTGGCCATGAGCAAGGCAAAGCCAAAGTCGGCCGTGGTCTCGGTCAGCACATCGGGCGTGTTGCTGGCCTGCACACCGGCGGCGGTCATGGCGGGCACATCAAAGTTGTTGTAGCCCACCGCCATGTTGGCCACGATGCGCAGCTGCGGGTTGGCCTGCAACAGGGCGGCGTCGATGCGCTCGCTGCCGGTGGTCAAAGCGCCCACTTTGCCTTGCATGCGGCGGGTGAGTTCGGCCGCAGACCAGACCTCATCGGCCTGGTTGCTCTGGACTTCAAACACCTGCGCCAAAGACTGCAGGACTTCGGGGAAGATGGCGCGCGCCACCAAAATGGAAGGTTGGGTCATGATGGGGAACCGTTTTGAAAATGTAAAGCTTGGGCTCAAGGACCTGGATCACAGCACACTGCCCAATGGTCAAGCGATGTTAACGACAGAAACCGACCCTCAGTGGCCCGGGGTGACTTCAAACACCTGACGCAAGTAGGCCAGGTATTTTTCGTCGTCGCACATGCCTTTGCCCGGCGAGTCCGACAACTTGGCCACCGGCTGGCCGTTGCAACGGGTCATTTTGATGACAATTTGCAGCGGCTCATAACCCAGGTCGTTGGTCAAGTTGGTGCCCACGCCAAAAGCCAACTGGCAGCGCCCCCTGAACTGCTGGAAAAGCTCAATCGTGCTCGGGATGGTC
The DNA here is from genome assembly GCF_044361645.1 of Limnohabitans sp. Taxonomy (GTDB): domain Bacteria; phylum Pseudomonadota; class Gammaproteobacteria; order Burkholderiales; family Burkholderiaceae_C; genus Limnohabitans_A. Next base: position 8,638 of record NZ_JBIKIL010000058.1, read on the forward strand.
AGGCCATCGCTGAAGATCAGTGTCTTGGTTTTGGGGTCGACCCGGTTGTGTTGGTAATGCGCAATCATGCGTTCTGCCCAGCTGAAAGGGTCGCCGCTGTCGTGCCGGGCACCGTCAAACAGTTTGCAAAAGTACAGATCAAAGTCGCGCAAAAAGGCGTTGAAACCGTACACATCGCTGAGCGCAATGCCCAAGTCGCCCCGGTACTCTTTGGCCCACGACTCGAAAGCGAACACTTGGCTGTCGCGCAAACGCGGCCCCAGTGCTTGGCAAGCTTGCAGGTACTCGTGGGCCATGGTGCCCAAGGGTGTCAAGCCCAACAGGTAGGCGTAATAAACATTGCTGGTGCCTGCCAACTGGCCCTCGGGGCCGGTGCCCAAGCGGGCCGACAAGACGCGCAAAACTTCTTCATGCCAGGCCCTTGAAAAGCGCCTGCGGGTGCCGTAGTCGGCAATCTTCAGGGTTTCAAGCCCAGTGGCCTGCAACTGGGCGATTTTGGTGTCCAGTCGGCGGCGGCCCTCCATCAGGTCGGGCACTCTTTGCATGTTGCGAAAGAACACCTCGTTGACGATGGCCAGCACCGGAATTTCAAACAAGATGGTGTGCAGCCAAGGCCCACGGATGGTGATGTCGATCTCACCCGAGTCGAGCGCCGTGACCTCGATGTATTTGTCGTTGAGACGAAACAAGCCCAAAAAATCGACAAAGTCACTCTTTACAAAACGCAAGGAGCGCAGGTAGTGCAACTCGGTGTCTTTGAAGCTCAGGCTGCACAGCGAGCGAATTTCTTCCCTGATTTCTTTGACAAATGGGGCCAAGACCACACCGGGGTTACGGCACTTGAACTTGTACTCCACCTGCGCACCCGGAAACTGGTGCAGCACGACCTGCATCATGGTGAATTTGTACAGGTCGGTGTCGAGCAGGCTGGAGATGATCATGGTGGATGTTGTCTCAGACGGCTGGTGCCGTTTTTTTGATGAACCAGTGTAAGGGATGCGGGGCTGCGAACCGGTCGGGCTCAAGCCCCAGTTTGCAAGCGCCCACTGGTCAGCACCAGCACCCGCTGGGCATGCCGGGCCAAGATGTTGTTTTGTTCGGCCACCAGCATGGCCACGCCTTCGCGGGCCAGTTGCAGCAGCGCGTCGCGCATGGCCACCACCAGCACCGGGGCGATGCCCTCGCAAGGCTCGTCGAGCAGCAAGAGGCGCGGGGCGGTCATGAGGGTGCGGGCCAGCGCCAGCATTTGTTGCTCGCCGCCGCTCATTTGGCTGGCTGGGCGGTGCAGCATGGTTTGCAGTTGCGGGAACAAGGCCATCACGCGGTCAAAGCGCTGCGCAGGCGTGGCCTGATCGCTGGGCCCTGCGCCCGATGGCGCAGCAATCCACAGGTTTTCCTTGACCGACAAGCCGGTGAACAAGCGCCGGTCTTCGGCCACAAAACCCAAGCCTGCTTGGGCGCGTCGGTGCGCGGGCCAGCCCTGAATGGGCGCGCCTTGCCAGCTGATGCGGCCTTGCGCCCGGGGGCCGATGCCGATCAGGCTTTGCAGCAGCGTGGACTTGCCCGCGCCGTTCAGGCCCTGAATGACCACCAGCTCGCCCTCGCCCACCGACAAAATCAGGTCGAACAAGGCTTGGGCTTGGCCATACCAGGCGTTGAGTCCTTCAACCGCGAGCATCGAGCAGGCCTTTCGCATTGGCATTCACCTTGGCGTTCACGTTGGCGTTCAGATCGAAATCCAGCCCCAGGTAGCGTTCGCGCACCTGCGGGTCTTGCGCCACCACTTCGGGCAGGCCGTCGGCCACCAAGCGGCCTTGCATCAGCACCAGCACCCTGTCGGCCACGCCGAACACGGCGTCCATGTTGTGCTCGGTGTAGAGCACCGTCACGCCTTGCAAGGCCACTTGGCGCACCAAGGCCATCATGTCGGCCCGCTCGGCCAGGGCCAGCCCTGCAGCGGGTTCGTCCAGCAGCAGCAAGGACGGCGCTGAATGTGCACCCGGGTCTGCCGCGGCATCGGGCAAGCCCGCCAATGCCATGGCCAGCTCCAGACGCTTTTTCGCGCCATAAGGCAGATCGGTCACGGTGGCGTGCGCCTGGGTCTGCAGACCCGCTTGAGTGGCCAGTTGCATGGCACGTTCGGGCTGACGGCGGTCCAGCCGGTCCCACCAGGCCAAAGGCGCTGCGCCGCGCAGCACCAGCTGGATGTTTTGCAACACCGTGAGGGCTTCAAAGGTTTGCGCCACCTGAAAGGTACGCGCCACGCCCAGGCCTTGGCGCTCGGCGGGCGGCTTGCCCAAGAGCGACTGGCCTTGCCACAGCACCTCGCCCGCCGTGGGCACTTGCTGGCCCGCCAAGCAGGCAAAACAGGTCGACTTGCCCGCGCCGTTGGGGCCGATCAGGGCCACGCACTGGCCTGCGGGCACAGCAAAGTCCACGCCGTCGAGCGCCCGCACGCCGCCAAAGTGCTTGGCCAGGCCTTTGACCTGCAAAACTGTTTGAAGGCTCATGCGCAACCCCTTGGATGGCCGCGCTTCGCTCGCAACGACGTTGGCCGCGTCATCGCGAGGCACGAAGCGATCCATTTTGGGCCGTGGGCGGCGCGCATCATGCCAATGCCCCCTTGCGACCCGCACGCCACCGAACCCACAAGGACTGCAGCCCACCCAGCACACCACTCGGGGCCAGCACCATCACGAGCATGATGACCAAGCCCAACACCCCGCGCCAATACTCGAGACCCCGACCCAGCTCGGCCCCGCCCCAGACCAAGAGCGCACTGCCCACGGCCGAGCCCCACAACTGATGCACCCCGCCCAGCAAAATCACCAGCAAGGCATCGACCGACATGGCCACCGAAGCCACCGACGGAAACACCGCGCCTTTGAACGCGGCCCAAAGCCCCCCGGCCAAACCCGCCAAGGTGGCGCTGCCCACAAACACCTGGTAGCGCAAAGCCTGCACCGGCAAACCACTGGCTGCGGCCCGCAGCGGCGCATCGCGCACAGCTTGCAAAGCCCCGCCCCGGCTGGAGCGAACCACGCGGGCCATGCCCACGATGGCCAAAAGCATGAAGGCGCACAGCACCGCATCCGCCCAAGCGCGCGATTCGGGCGCGATCAAGCGCAAGCCAATCAGGCCGTTGTCACCACCCGTCAGACCCACCCACTGCGTGGCACCGGCCCAAATCATTTGCGCCAACGCCAACGACAGCATGGCCAGGTACACCCCGCTGCTGCGCACCAGCAAAGCGCCAAAGGCCAAGGCCACGGCCAGCGCCAGCGCCATGCCCGCGGCCAAAGCGGCCAACAAACCCGCGCCCCAGTGCAGGTGCGCCAGCGCCGCGCCATAAGCACCCAAGGCAAAAAACGCCGCATGGCCAAAACTGACCAGGCCGCCCAAGGCCATCATCCACTGCAGGCTCAGGCCAAACAGCATCATCACCATCACGTCTTCGGCCAGGCTGCGGCCATAGTCGCCCTGCCCCCAGGCCAACAAGCTCAAGCCCACATAGACCGCCACAAACAAGCCCCGGCCCCAGAGTGCCAACGGCCACAGCGCAAACACCGGCACGCTTTCGCGCAGCTCACCGTGTGCGGCCGACCCGGCCAGTCCCTGCGGCCGCCAAACAAGGACGACCGCCATGGTCAAAAACACCAACACCAAAGTCGCTTGCGGGAAAAAGCTCAGGCCCAAGGCATGGATCAGGCCGATCAACACCGCCGCTGCAAACGCGCCGCCAATGCTGCCCAAGCCGCCTGTGACCACCACCACAAAGGTCTCGACCACCACGTTCACATCCATCTGCAAATGCGCCGGCTCGCGCGGCAGCTGCAGCGCTCCGGCCAGACCCGCCAAGCCGCAGCCCAGCATGACCACCCCGAGCATGAGGGGCGCGGGGTTCACACCCAGCGCGGCCAGCATCTCGCGGTCTTGCGTGGCGGCTTTCACCCGCTGACCCCACTGCGTGCGCGTGAGCAAGAGGTGCAGGCCCAGCCAAACCAAAGGGCCCAACGCCAAGGTGAACAACTGCCACGTGGGGAAATACGACTCGCCCAGCTGTATGGCCCCTTTGAGGCCCGGAAAGCGCGGCGCGAACACCTCCTCCGGCCCAAAATACCAGCGCATCGCGTCGTGCAGCGCCAGCGTCAGGCCAAAAGTGGCCACCAGTTGGTACAGCTGCGGCGCGTGGCGCATGCGCTTCAAAAGCAGCACTTCGGTCACCGCCCCGAGCAGTGCGGCCACGCAGGCGCCCATCAAGATGACCGCGCCATAGCCCCAAGCGCTGCCCGCCATGTCGGGCCACCAGTTCGTCACCGCGTGCGCAGACCACAGCGCGCCCAGCATGAAAAAACTGCCGTGTGCGAAATTGACGATCCGGGTCACGCCAAAAATCAGCGTCAGCCCGGAAGCCATCAAAAACAAGGTGGTGGCGTGGCTCAGGCCGTTGAGCAGTTGCAGCGCCAGTGCTTCGAATCCCAAATCAGGCCCTTGTCGTTAGAAGAAGCGGTTCAATCGACCCAATGGGTGAAGTCTTGCGCAGGCACTCTTGTGGTCTGGAAGGTGTTGACCAGCGCCGCCTCATCGGCATAACCCAGCGACATGCCGCAGACCAGCATTTCGTTCTCACCCGCGCCCACATGGGGCAAGATGATTTTGGCAAAACCATTCCAAGCCGCTTGCGGGCAGGTGTGCAGGCCGCGCGAGCGCGCGGCCACCATGATGCTTTGCAAGAACATGCCGTAGTCGAGCAAACTGCCCCGGCCCATCACCTTGTCAAGGGTGAACATCAGGCCCACGGGTGCGTCGAAGAAGCGGAAGTTTTTCTGGTGCTGCGCATGCATCAAGGCCTTGTCGCCCTTGCCAATGCCCAGCACGCCATACAAACCAAAACCGCACTCGCGGCGGCGGTCGATGTAGGGGCTGACCCATTTTTCGGGGTAATAGTCGTAGGCCTCGGCGTATTCAGAGGCCAGTGCCGGATTGGCGCTGATGGCGTCGTGCGCCGCGCAGGTCTTGGCCACCAGCTCGTCTTTCTTAGCACCTTGCAGCACATACACCTTCCAGGGCTGGGTGTTGGTGCCGCTGGGTGAGCGGGCGGCAATGCCCAGCACCTCTTGCAGCACGGCGCGCTCCACCGGCTTTGGCAAATAAGCGCGCGCTGAAAAACGGCTCAAGATGGCCGCGTCCACGCTGGCCGGGTCGTTCACGCGGGTACTGACTTGGGGTCCGATGTCCAAAATACTCATGTCAATGTCTCCAAAAATGCTTTGAGTGCGGTGGGCAAGGGCACGGGGCGGCGGGTTGCGCGGTCCACGTATACGTGCACAAAATGGCCCCGGGCGGCCGTCAGGTCGGCGTCTTGGGCAAACAGGCCGACCTCGTAGCGCACGCTGGAAGTGCCCAGCTTGGCCACGCGGATGCCCGCGTCTATGGTTTGGGGAAAGGCCAGCGGCGCGAAGTAAAAGCACTGGGTTTCCACCACCAGGCCGATGGTGCTGCCGGTGTGGATGTCCAGCACGCCTTGCTCGATCAGGGTGGCGTTCACGGCGGTGTCAAACCAGCTGTAATAAACGACGTTGTTCACATGGCCATACACGTCGTTGTCCATCCAGCGGGTGCTGATGGCGCGAAAGGCTTTGTAGCGGCTGCGGGCCTCAGGCTGCGCTTTGGCTGGGACTGTTGCCGGGGCGCTTGCAGGGGCCGTTGCAGGGAGGGTTGCAGGGAGGGTTGCAGGGGTGTTCATCGCTGGCGATTGTGCCAGCCTTGCCACAGCTGCCAGTAGCCCAAGGCCACATCCCAGGTCTGCATTTGCACCTGCACCGTGGTCTCGATGTCGTGGCCATAGCCGCCGCCCATGCACAGCACCACCGGCAGCTTGCGTTGCCAGGCCCAGTCCATCACCACCCGGTCGCGCGCTTGCAGGCCGTCCATGGTCAACTTGAGCCGCCCCAAGCGATCCCCCTCGTGCGGGTCAGCCCCGGCCAGGTAAATGACCAGCTGCGGATCGAAGCGGTCTTGCAGCGATTGCAAAGCCTGGTGCAAAGCAGCCAGATAAGGCTCGTCGGTGCAGCCATCGGGCAGGCCCACGTCCAGGTCGCTGGCCTCTTTGCGAAAGGGGAAATTCTTCTCGCCATGCAGCGACAGGGTGAACACGCTGGGGTCGGTGGCAAACACATGCGCCGTGCCATTGCCTTGGTGCACGTCCAGGTCAATCACCGCCACTTTCAGCTGCTGGCGGTGGTGCCGCCAGGCCTCGGCCTGCATCAGGCGGGCCGTGACGGCGATGTCGTTGAACACACAAAAGCCCCCGCCTTTGTGGGCATAGGCATGGTGCGTGCCGCCTGCCAGGTTGCCCGCCACACCTTGGGCCAGGGCATCGCGGGCAGCGGCCACCGTGGCACCCACCGAACGGCGCGCCCGCTCGGCCATGGCCGGACTCCAAGGAAAGCCAATCTCGCGTTGCAAGGCCGGCTCCAAAGTCCCCATGCTCACGCCCTGGATGTAGGCGGGCGTGTGCACCAGCGCCAGCTCGCCATCGCTGGCCGACGGCGCTTCGCGCATGAGAACGCCACTCAGCTCTTGCGTGAGCCGGTCGCGCAGTCGGCTGTACTTGCGCATCGGAAAGCGGTGCCCTTCAGGCAAAGGCAGGACAAAGTGGTCGGCGTAGTAGGCATGCATGGTTTGATCTGGAACAAAGGCATTCTAGAAAACCCTCTCTAAACTGAGCCGAAATCGGGTCCATGTGCTTGCAATGTCGGCAAGCTCCCCTAAAATCCAAACCATGCTGCACTGCAACAAAGTTGTACGGCCCCGGCCAGTTTCGGCGCAGTCTTATTGAAACCCAACTTTTTATCTGGAGCCCCTCATGATGACACCCGAACAAATCGTCGCTTCGCACAAAGCCAACGTGGAAACCCTGTTTGGCCTGACCGCCAAAGCCTTCGAAGGCGTGGAAAAAATGGTGGAACTGAACATGAGCGTGGCCAAGACCGCCCTGGACGAGTCGGCCAACAACACCCAAGCCGCTCTGAGCGTGAAAGACGCCCAAGAGTTGCTGGCCATGCAAGCCAATTTGTTTCAGCCATTGGCCGAAAAAACCGCCGCTTACAGCCGCCACCTGTACGACATCGCTGCTGGCACCAACGGCGAATTCACCAAAGCCCTGGAGTCCCAAGCCGCTCTCGCGCAAAAGCAGTTTGCCAACTTGGTGGACAGCGCCGCTCAAAACGCGCCTGCCGGTTCCGAGCAAGCCGTGGCGATGATGAAAGGCGCTGTCAGCGCTGCCACAAATGCTTTTGAGTCCGTGCAAAAAGCGGTCAAACAAGCCACCGAGATGGCCGAGTCCAATATGGCCTCGGTAAGCCAGTCTGTCGCCCCCAAGGCCACCAAAAAGAAGTGATTTTGTCTGATTTTGTCGGCAGGCCTTGGCCGTCAATTGGGCCTGCTGCTGGTGCAAGTTGTCTCCTCGGATCTCTTTGAATTTCGCCTGGGAAACAGGGATCCCTTCAAGGGCTGGTCGCAAGATCAGCCCTTTTTTCGTCTGTGCTTGAGCAACGATTGGCCTGGCCCTGTGAAGTCGCCAGCGCGCAAGGCTCAACGCTTTTCCGCTTTCCGACCTTGATTTCGGCCATCCCGGCCAGCGTCTCATCCCAAGCCTGAGGCGCGCTCCAGAACGCGCAGGGCGCAGCGGTTCGCGGGGAGGCTCAACGCCCCTCTTCAAACTGCGCCAGACGCGCCATCAAAGCGGGCAGCGAGGCCCGCATGGCAGCGCGACCTGCCTCAATCGCCCGCAAGCGGGCACTGAAATCAGCGCTTTTGACGCCCGTCAAAGCAGGCCGAACCACCAGATCGGCCTCTTTCAGAGCCAAGGCGTTGATGCTTTGGCCCATGATGGCAAAGGTCTGCATCAAAATCTGAAAGGTGTCTCCAAACGGGTTGCCCTCTGGGTCGCTTGAAATGTCCACCGCAATCACAAAGTTGGCCCCCATCTCGCGCGTTTGACGCACTGGCACCGGAGAGACCAAACCGCCGTCCACATACTCACGCTCACCTATGCGCACGGGCTGAAACACCGCAGGCACCGCACTCGACGCACGCACCGCCTCACCCGTGTTGCCGCGCCGGAAAGTGATAGCCCGACCGCTGCCCAAATCGGTGGCCACAATGCCCAGCGGTATTGCCATCTGCTCCAATGTTTTATTGCCCACTTGGCCATTCACGTACCGAGCCAGGGCTTGGCCGCGCAAAGCGCCTCGGTTCAAGATCGGCAGCATCCAGTCGGTGATCTCGCCCTCTTGCATGGTCTCGGCCACGCGCACCAACTCGGCCGGGGTTTTGCCACTGGCGTAAAAAGCCGCCACCAAACTGCCGGCCGATGTGCCCGCCAAATGGCTGGGTCTGAGCCCGGCCTCCTCCAGCACCTGGATGACACCCACATGGGCAAAACCCCGCACCGCACCGCCGCCCAACGCCAGCCCGAGCCTGAGCTCGCGCCGCTCGGCGGTGGGGCTTGACACCGGCTCTGGTGGCTTGGTGGATTGCAAACTGGTGCATGCCGCCAACACCAGCAGGCTCAAGGCCAAGCCGCCCCGCTGCAACCAGCGCACAGACCTGGCCCCCAAGCCAACGCCCAATGTCCTTGCTAAATACATGTTTTCCTCAAATCTTATTGATAATGATTCGCATTTACTTTAAAATCACAACATCATCCACCCAACCTAGACCTCAAGCATGAACTTCTCTCGCACACTCTTAAGTTTGGCATGCCTCATGACCGCCACAACGGCCATGGCACAAGACAAAGTGCTGAACATCTATTCCGCCCGCCACTACCCCAGCGACGAGGTGATGTACAGCGAATTCACCAAGGCCACCGGCATCAAGATCAACAGGGTGGATGCCGACGATGCCGGTATTCTCGCCCGCCTCAAGGCCGAAGGCGCAGCATCTCCCGCTGATGTGATTTTGCTGGTGGACGCCGCGCGGCTTTGGCGCGCCGAGGTCGATGGTCTGTTTCTGCCCATCAAATCCAAATTGCTTGAAGACGCGATCCCGGTCAACTTGCGCGCCAAACCTGCTGACAATGGCGGCACGGCTTGGTTTGGCCTGTCCAAACGCGCTCGCGTGATGGTCTATGACAAGGTCAAGTTCAACAAAACCGATGTGGACAGCTATGAAAAACTGGCCGACCCCAAGTTCAAAGGCAGCTTGTGCGTTCGCAGCGGCTCACACCCTTACAACCTGAGTCTTTTTGGGGCTTTGACCGAGCACCTGGGTCCGCAAAAAACCGAAACCTGGGCCAAGAGCTTGGTCGACAACATGGCCCGCAGCCCCAAGGGGGGCGACACCGACCAGATCCGGGGTGTGGCCTCGGGTGAATGCGGCGTGGCCGTGACCAACTCTTACTATTTGGCGCGCCTGATGCGTTCGAGCAAGCCCGAGGACCGTGCGGTGGCCGAAAAAGTCGGCGTGGTCTTTCCCAACCAATCGAGCTGGGGCACCCACATGAACGTGGCCGGCGGCGCAGTGGCACGCCATGCCAAGAACAGCGACAACGCCGTCAAGTTTTTGGAGTACCTGGCCAGCCCCGCCGCACAAAACCACTTTGCCAACGGCAACAACGAGTGGCCAGCCGCCCAGGGCGTGAACTTTGACAACCCAGCCCTCAAAGCCATGACCGGCGGCAGCTTCAAAAGCGAGCTGATCCCGATCAGCGCCGTGGGCATGAACCAGATCAAGGTGCAGCAAATGCTGGACCGGGTGGGTTTCAGGTAAGGCCACGCTCAAGCGCTGCCTCGAGAGCCAAGATTACTTGGCTACAACAGCCGTGCGCGAATCCGAGTCATCAGGTCCATGCGCTCATGCAACACGGCCAACACCAAAGCCGCTTGGCCAGTCCGCAAAACGCAAAACACAAAGTGACTGCCTGCAGCCTTGACACGCAAGCCGGGCAAAACCTCACTCCACTCTTTGAATACACCTTGGCCCAGCGCAAGATCCGTCAAACAGCCGCCTCATCCATCAAACAGCCGTGAGCTTGAGCCTGACCTGCGCCCCACTGCCGGACGGTGGAGCGCTCAATCTCGCGAAGTTCAGCCTCTGCTTCGCGCACATACACAAAAGGGCGGCTCACACAGCACCCCGTTCGCGCAGCGTCTCCTCGGCAATTTCTGTGGCGCTCAATGCCGAAACATCACCTACTTGAGAACTTGCCAGACGGTGTTGAAGCAGCGACTTCAAGGTCTGCATGGCCTGCTGCTCATCCGAGGGGAAAAGACGCTCCAAGGTGTACTGCTTGATGCTCTTGCCCTCCAGAGCAGCCAAGGCCTTCAGGGCCTGGTGCTGCTGGTCTGAGACATCAATGGTCAGGCGGCTCATGTCAGGCTCCAGTTCGTCAGTAATGAAAGACACAGTTTGCCACAAATGTGGGTTTGTGGGTCTTAAATACAGGCTTGAGGCGGGCCACGCGCACCACCACCACTTCCAATGCCTGCAATGCCAGAAAGTCTTTGACGTGCATGCCTGCCCGGGTGATTTGTCTGGCCTGGCCCCAGACGGCTTCACCGTGAAAGACCACGAATTGACGCTCTACGGCGATTGCAAAGACTGTCGTTGAGCCACAAAAAGCCCCTTGCTGGCAAGCAAGGGGCTGGGTGGGCTTTGGGAGCTGAGCGGGCTTTGGGGCCCGGATTAAGCGCCACGCCTTTGAGGGGGCACATCAGCTTGCATGGGTGTCAGACGACCTCAACAAGGTCCAAAGTCTCGGGCACGGCGGGCATGCGGATCAGGTGGTCGAAAGCGCTCAAGGCGGCTTTGGCCCCCTCGCCTGCGGCGATCACGATCTGCTTGTAAGGCACGGTGGTGCAATCGCCCGCCGCGAACACACCGGGCACATTGGTGTGGCCCTTGGCGTCCACCACGATCTCACCAAATTTGCTCAACTCCAAGCTGCCTTTGAGGAACTCGGTGTTGGGCACCAAGCCGATTTGCACGAACACGCCTTCGAGCTCCACCCAGTGGTCATCACCCGTGGTGCGGTCCTTGTAGCGGATGCCGTTGACCTTGCCGTCCGCACCGGTGATTTCGGTGGTCTGGGCCTGGGTGTGGATGGTGACGTTGGGCAAGCTCTTGAGCTTGGACACCAAGACCGCGTCGGCCTTGAGCTGGTCGGCAAATTCGAACACCGTGACGTGGGCCACGATGCCGGCCAGATCGATCGCCGCTTCGATGCCAGAATTGCCGCCACCAATCACAGCCGTGCGCTTGCCCTTGAACAGCGGGCCGTCGCAGTGAGGGCAATACGCCACGCCTTTGTTCTTGTACTCGGCTTCACCGGGCAGGTTCACGTTGCGCCAGCGGGCACCGGTGGACAAGATCACCGAGCGGGCCTTGAGGCTGGCACCGTTGGCCATCTCCACTTGGATCAGGCCGCCGGGCTGGCTGGCGGGGATGATTTTGTCGGCACGCTGCAAATTCATGATGTCCACCTCGTAGTGGCGCACCTGGGCTTCTAAAGCCGCCGCAAACTTGGGGCCGTCGGTCTCCAGCACCGAGATGTAGTTTTCGATGGCCATGGTGTCATTGGTCTGGCCACCAAAACGCTCAGCGGCCACACCCACGCGGATGCCTTTGCGGGCGGCGTAAACGGCAGCGGCTGCACCGGCCGGGCCACCGCCCACGACCAACACGTCAAACGGGTCCTTGGCGCTGAGCTTGGCCGCATCGCGACCAGCGGCATGGGTGTCAAGTTTGGCCACGATTTCTTCGACCGTCATGTGGCCCGAGCCAAACACCAAACCATTGAGGAACACCATGGGCACGGCCATGATGTCGCGCGCCGCCACTTCGGCCTGGAAGGCACCGCCTTCGATCACAACCGTCTTGACCTTGGGATTCACGATGGCCATGAGCGACAGCGCCTGCACCACGTCGGGGCAGTTGTGGCAACTGAGCGACATGTAGACCTCGAAGTTGAAGTCGCCGTCCAGTGCCTTGATGCTGTCGATCACATCCGCCTCGACCTTGGGCGGGTGGCCGCCGGTCCACAGCAAGGCCAAGACCAGCGAGGTGAACTCGTGGCCCAAAGGCAAACCCGCAAAGCGCACCCCTTGCGTTTGACCGTCTCGCGCCACCACAAAAGACGGCTTGCGGGCATCCTTGCCCGAGGTGTCCATAGTGACTTTGTCAGACAGGCCCTCAATGGTTTCCAGCAGACTCTTCATCTCGGCGCCGGTCTCGCTGTCGTCCAGCGAAGCGATCAAACGAATCGGCTGGCGCAGCAAGGCCAGGTATTGCTGCAATTGGGCTTTGAGGGTGTCGTCAAGCACGGTGATCTCCGGTTTTCAGGGTGAAGTCAAGCCAGACCCGCACGCCAAAGCGCAGGCCGGGGAAAAAGCTTGTCATTGCGAACGCAGTGAAGCAATCCATAGATCGCCACGCTTCGCTCGCGATGACGCGGTGACCGTGTATCGCCAAGCTGCGCTCGCGATGACGTGGTGACGGCAGTTGGCCTGGGTGCGCTGACCTCACGCCCTGCAATGCAAGGTACTCGTCCGTCATTGCGAACGCAGTAAAGCAATCACTCGTCTGTCATTGCGAACGCAGTGAAGCAATCCATAGCTCGCCACGCTTGACTCGCGATGACGTGGTGACCATGGATCGCCGAGCTTTGCTCGCGATGACGCGTTGATCGCCACGCTTCGCTCGCGATGACGCGGTGACATCAGATCTTGCCGACGAGGTCGATGGAAGGGGCCAAAGTCTTGGCGCCTTCTTTCCACTTGGCGGGGCAGACTTGGCCGGGGTTGGCGGCGGTGTACTGAGCGGCTTTGAGCTTGCGCAGGGTCTCGGACACGTCGCGTGCGATTTCATTGGAGTGCACTTCGGCGGTCTTGATCATGCCTTCGGGGTTGATGATGAAGGTGCCGCGCAAGGCCAGGCCTTCTTCTTCAATGTGCACGCCAAAAGCGCGTGTCAGGGTGTGTGTGGGGTCGCCGACCAAGGGGAACTTGGCCTTGCCCACGGCAGGCGATGTCTCGTGCCAGACTTTGTGCGAGAAGTGCGTGTCGGTGGTCACGATGTAGACCTCGGCACCGGCCGATTGAAAAGCCGCGTAGTTGTCCGCCGCGTCTTCGATTTCGGTGGGGCAGTTGAAGGTGAAGGCGGCGGGCATGAAAATCAGCACGGACCACTCACCCTTGAGGGTTTCGTTGGAGACCTGCACAAACTTGCCATTGTGGAAAGCTTGGGTTTTGAAAGGCTGGACTTGGGTGTTGATCAAAGAAGGCATGGTGATTTACTGAGGTTTGTTTAAAAAAACTATCAAAATGAGAAAACTCATTGGTCACAATCATAATGCCTCCTAGGGTTTACACCGATGAAATGTGGCTATTGATTCGATAGGAAAAACCTTTTTGATCACTGAGTTGTTTTTTTAGCGCTGTTTTGCGGCAACACCCCAAGCCAGACTGAGCCAAGCCAAGATCCAAGCCACCCCGCCCCATGGCACCAGGCCACGCAGCGCATCCAAGCCAAACACGTGGCGCGCATACAAGTTAAAGCTGAACAAAACCAAGCCGATCCCCATCAGCCAACCGGCCGCCAACAAGTACCGTGAAGCCCCGCTGACCCGAATCGCCAACCCCACCAGCAACAAACCCAGCGCGTGAAATTGCTGCTGGCTCAATGCCGTTTGCACCGCCGTCGGCACAAGGCCCGCAAACACAGGCAGGTGCGCAAACGCCGCACCGAACACCACACTGGCACCCGCGCTGAGTGCCCCCAACAGCAAAAAAATCCGTGCAGACAACGGCCAAACAAAATCAGCCGCCGTGGGCAAGGTGCTGGACAACACGGCGGGGGCGCTTGGGGTGCCGAAATGACTGGTGGGCGTGTGGTTGTTAGACATGGTGAATTTCTCAAATGATCGACGTCAACCTGACTCACCGGTGGCCAAAGCCATGGTTGTCAAAGCGTTTCGCATGCATTTTGCGGGTATGGCGATGGCATCCCAACTCAAACGAAATTTGGACCTGATTGAAACACGCCTTTGTCACGGTATTTTGATCTTCATCAGGCCCTCACAAGCCTCTCTGGCGCAAAGTCAAACCCCGCAATCCACCGAGTCCCATTCGATGAAACTCCTCACTGACCTTTTTTCTACCGACTACGGACTGATGAGCTTGACCGTGATCGTGATCACCTTGCTGATGGGCGTCTTCATTCTCCGCATGTTCGTTCGAAAAATGAACAACAACGAATAATCATCTACACAAAACCCGCCACCTGTCCCAGTCATTGCGAGGCACGAAGCGATCCACTCCATCCCCGTCATCGCGAGGCACGAAGCGATCCACCGTATCCCCGTCATCGCGAGGCACGAAGCGATCCACCGTATCCCTGTCATCACGAGGCACGAAGCGATCCACTCCATCCCCGTCATCGCGAGGCACGAAGCGATCCATGGATTGCCGCGCTTCGCTCGCAATGACGCACCAAAGTCACCACACCCTTTTTCCCGTCATCGCGGGACACCAAGCTATCCACCGAATCCCTGTCATCGCGAG
>NZ_JBIKIL010000059.1:0-23167 GCF_044361645.1 Limnohabitans sp.
GGCTTCACCCATTTGGTGACCTCTGTAAATCCGTTGAAACTGGCTACCAGTCTAGCTTGCGGCCGGTTTATGCAACGTCAACTGCCGGAAATAGGATCAATTGGCAAAGCTTTGGCATTGCAGCGGGGCAGACCGTGCAGTTTGTGCAACCGAGTCGCAGCGCCGTGGCGTTGAACCGGGTGACGGGGGCAGAGCCCTCGGCGATCTTGGGCCGCTTGTCGGCCAATGGCCAAGTGTTCTTGGTCAACCCCCATGGCATTTTGTTTGGCCCCGGAGCCTCGGTGGATGTGGGGGGCCTGGTGGCCTCAACTTTGAACATCGCTGATGCCGACTTCATGGCCGGGCATTACCGGTTTGCCGGCCAGAGCACGGCCGACCTGCTCAACCAAGGCCGTTTGCAAGCAAGCGAGGGCGGCTACGTGGCGCTGCTGGGCACCCGGGTCATCAACCAAGGCCAAGTGCTGTCCCCGCGCGGCAGCGTGGTGTTGGTGGCCGGCCAAGTCATGCGCTTGGATGTGCTGGGCGAACAATTGCTGGGCGTGCACGTCGCGCAAGGCGTGGACGATGCACTCTTGAGCAATGGCGGTCTGATGCAGGCCGACGCAGGCCAAGTGCTGATGAGCACCCATGCAGCGGGTCAATGGCTGGGCAATGCGGTGAACAACACGGGCGTGTTGCAGGCGCAGACCGTCGAAAACCGACAGGGCCGCATTGTGCTGTTGGGCAACATGGACAGCGGCAGTGTGCACCTGAGCGGCACGCTGGATGTGAGCGCAGGCGCGGGACAAAATGCGGGTCGCGTGTGGGCCACGGCCCACCAAGTCGGTGTGATCGGCGCGCACATCAAGGCCTCGGGCGGCGCAGCAGGTGGGCAAGTCTCGATGGGCGGGGGCTACCAAGGCAGCGAACCGTCTTTGCCACACGCCCATGCGGTCTATATGGACGCCAATGCCCGCATTCAGGCCAACGCCCTGGCCCAAGGCGATGGTGGTCAGGTGGTGCTGTGGGCCGATGGCAGCACACGGGCGCGGGGCCAAGTGTCGGCCCGTGGGGGGGCGCAAGGTGGCAACGGCGGTTTGATCGAAACCTCGGGCCAATGGCTCGACGTGGACGGACTGAAGGTCGACACGCGAGCGCCCATCGGGCAGACCGGTACATGGTTGCTGGACCCCGCCGACATCACGATCTCCAGCGCAAGCACCACCGATGCCACCGCTACAGGCAGCGTGTTTGCACCCAATTCGGGCCTCAACGCCGTCAACATCAACGTGGCCGATCTGGTGACCGCCTTGGGCACCAGCAACGTCACCGTGCGCACTGCAAACACCGGCCTGAGCGGTGCAGGCTCAGGCGACATCGCTGTCAACTCGGCCATCACCTGGACAGCGCCCACCACGCTGAGCCTGAACGCCGAAGGCGACGTGAATGTGAACCAAGCCATCACGGGCACCGGGGGCAGCTTGGCTTTGAATGCCGGACGCAACGTGGTGGTGGATGCAGCCACCACCACCACCACAGGGCGCCTGGCTTTTACGGCGCTACAAGATGTACGGCTGAATGCCGCCACCACCATCACCACTGGCGAGCTGCAAGCAGTGGCAGGGGGCAACGTGGATGTGAATGCGGCATCATCCATCACCACCGGCAATATGGTGCTGCGCGCCGACAACGACGGCACGGGCCCAGGCGCAGCGCAGGGCAGCGTGCGCATCACCTGCGGCACCCATTGCCTGACGGTGAACACGGGGCAACTGCGCATTCGTTTCAACCCGGAGAACTACGCCAGCACCAGCAGCGAGACCTTGGCCTATGCCAACAATTTGACCGGTGGCGGCACACTCGAGGCCAAAGCTTGGGTCTTTGGTCAAGGCAACAACAAGGTCTACGACGGCCTCGCCGCGGCCACGCTCAATGGCCTGATGCCCGATGTGACCGATGCCCCACCCCCAGTGACTTTGGGGTCTGTCGGCGCAGCTAGTTTCGACACCCCCAATGTGGGCACAGACAAAAAAATCACTCACACCGCCACTTTTTCAAACGCAGCGTACGAGCTTTTTGCCACTGCACAAGCGCCAGCAGGCGTGTACCAAGCCCGGGCCGACATCACACCTCAAGCGCTGGTGATCAGCGCGCAAAATGTGAACAAGGTGTACGGCCAAAGCCCCGCCTTGACTGAGTTTGTGACCAGCGCCTTGGTGAACGGCGAGAGCGTAGACAGCGTGCACATGAGCAGCGCCGGCCAAGCGGCCACAGCCGGTGTGGCGGGCAGCCCCTACGCCATCGAGGCCAGCGCTGCCACGGGCAACAACTTCACACCGAGCAACTACAGCATTGGCTATGTGAACGGGGTGTTGACGGTGAGCCCTGCCGCCTTGACGGTGACCGCGCAAAATGTGAACAAGGTGTACGGCCAAAGCCCCGCCTTGACAGAGTTTGTGACCAGCGCCTTGGTGAACGGCGAGAGCGTAGACAGCGTGCACATGAGCAGCGCCGGCCAAGCGGCCACAGCCAGTGTGGCGGGCAGCCCCTACGCCATCGCGGCCAGCGCTGCCACGGGCAACAACTTCACACCGAGCAACTACAGCATTGGCTATGTGAACGGGGTGTTGACGGTGAGCCCATCGGTGGTGGTGCCACCGACACCAGAGCCAGAACTGAACGATCCTGAGGCCCAAGAACCTGAGCCACCAATCGTCATCGAGCCCGAGTCACCGACTGAAGAACAGCTTGAGCCACCGGTCACCGAACCGCCCGTGGAAGAGCCGCCCGTCACCGAACCGCCCGTGGAAGAGCCGCCCGTCACCGAACCGCCCGTGGAAGAGCCACCGGTCACCGAACTCCCCGTGAAAGAGCCACCGGTCACCGAACTGCCCGTGGAAGAGTCACCCGTCACCGAACTGCCCGCGACAGCGTCACCCATTGAGGCACCAGTCACAGCAAAAAACGACGAGCGACTGACGCCAACCCTTGAAGACCAGGCCTTGCCCAAGCCCCTGTTGCGGGATCAACCGCCCGTGCTGTTGACTGTTTCGCCACCTTTGCCCTCGGCGCAAGGGCCAGTGACAGGGCCTCAGACCCCTGCACCTGCGCCAAAACCGATGCCCGTGGTGATGCCCGTGGTGATGCCAGTGATGATGCCAGTGATGATGCCCGTGGTGCAAGAGGAACCCCAGCGCGTGCTGCCCAAGCCTGTGCAAGACCCAGGCCCGCTCCTGCCAACCAGACCACCCAAGCAAGACCGCAATTGAAGCTGAAGCTTGCCGCAGATTGAAAACCATGGCCCACCCGCCACCCAAGATGCCCATGTCGCGCGCCATGCACCGAGCTGTGGCAAAACTGTCGCAGGTCTGGCCCGGTAAGGCAGGCAAAGACCCATGCGAAATCGAGGCGAGCTGTAACGCGGATAAGCACTGCCGTGACGCAATTTCAGACCTCCAAAAAGGCGACAACAAGCGCTTGAAAAGAGCTCGTACAGCCCACCGACTGGGCTGGCTGTGGGTGCATTGCGCGTTGGCGCAGTCGATGGCCATGACGGCCGCAGCGCAATCTCCCAGTCTGGCGATGGCGCATGTTTTTCAGCCCATGGCGCAGTCTGAAAAGCAACAAAACACAAGGCTCTTTGCAGACGCATGGGGACTGGACCAACCCGACCTGGAGCACAGGCGTGTGCGCACCTCGGGACTGGGCCTCTTGAGCGCGTCGGCGTCGGTGCAAGCGGTGGTGCAGGGCTCATTGCACTGGGGCGATCACCAAGGCTGGCCCTTTGTCGTGGTCGACAAAAAACAGGCGCGGGTGTATGTGTTCAGCGCCACGGGTCGTTTGTTGGGCGAGGCACCGGCATTGCTGGGTTTGGCTCTGGGTGACCTCGCAACGCCTGGCATGGGCGATCGGCCTTTGTCCCAAATTCGCCCAAAAGAGCGCATCACGCCGGCCGGGCGCTTTGTGGCCGAGATGGGCCGCAACACAGCGGGTCAAACTATTTTGTGGGTTGATTATGAGCAAGCCATTTCAATTCACCCGGTGCGCAGCTTGAACCCGCAAGAGCGGCGTTTAGAGCGTTTGGCTTCCAACTCTGCACAAGACAAACGCATCACTTACGGCTGCATCAATGTGCCTTTGCTGTTTTGGCGCACCGTGGTTTTGCCCACATTTCAGGGTACGCAAGGTGTGGTGTATGTGCTGCCCGATCAACTGTCTCTGGATGCGCTGTTTGGGCAACGCTTGTGGCCAACAAAAACGGCGACAGACAAATGAATCTGCCGCCGCCGCTGGTGTCGACCTGATGGCCTTTGCCGTCTGCTTGGTGCAGCTCTGAGGCTCAGGCCGTGCTGCCTGGTATCAAGGGCGCACAGCGATCTCGTTGCGCACCGCAGTCACGCCCTTGACGCCGCGTGCAATGGTCTCTGCCCGGTTGCGCTCCAAAGTGCTTTTGGCAAAACCCGAAAGCATCACAGTGCCCTTCAAAGTCTCGACACTGATGGAAGAACCGGCCACAGACTTGTCTTCAAAAAAGCGTGATTTGACCAAGGTGGTGATGCCGGCATCGTCGATGTAAGCGCCCACGGTCTCTTGCCCACGCGAAACCGCACAGCCCGAGGCGAGCAGCAAGACCAGAGAAGAGGCCAAGGTGGCCCAAGTTGTTTTTCGAATCATGTTGTAGTCCTATCGTGCAATCTGTTGGATCGGCCAAGCCAAAGCCTGACTCCATGCTTGTCGCAGCGCCCAAGGGGCAACTGCTCAAGACAATGCATCTTAGGAAAAGGCCGCTGCCAAGTCGGTGCGCCAGAACACACTCGCTCAAACCGATGGGGGCGGGGCGTCCACCCAGGCCAGCAACACGCCCGCTGCCAGTGGGTTGACACGAACAGCGGCGACCACGTGGCGGCCATCGCGCGCCGGTACGCGCAGCACCAAGCCCAGCGAAGCGGCAGGCTTGTTTTGCAAGGCAAGGTCCAGCCACGTTTGTGTGCGCTGCACGTCAGCTTTGGCCACCCAGTGGGTCAAAGATTTGCCAACGCAAAACGTGCTGCTGGCGTTCAGATGCTGCAGTGCCAAGGCATTGCACTCGAGCACACAGCCTTTGTCATCAAGCACCAGCTGGGCGCATGCAGAGGCATCATGCAGCAGTTGCTGCCGTTCACAAGTGGCCTCTAACTCTGAGCGTGAGGTTTGCAATTCTTCGTTTTGCAAATCCAGCTCCACTTGATGCACCTGCAATTCGTGCAGCAAAGCCAATGCGTCGTGGGCGGTTTCGGGCGATGCAGCCAGGTCAAACAATACGCGCAGGGCCACGCTGGCATCTTTGGCCACACTCAGACCGGAGCCATGGGCTTGAAGCAGCGTTTTGGCGCGCTCACGCAGGTTGGACTGGGGCTGAGTGAAGTGAAGGCTTGCGGAGGTCATGGGTGCAATCTGTGTTGGGCTTAGGGTCTGATGTGACGGGTGCAAAGTTGGGTGCAAAGGTGAGGGCAAGTACAAGGACAAATGTCAAACAAGGGGGGTGTCAATTTGGGGTGTCAAGCCGTCTCAGTCGAGTCGACGTGATGCTCAATTGGCTTCGCGCAAACGAAACTCCAGCGCTTTGGCGGTGCTGATGTCCACAAAGGTGAGCACCGCGCCATTGACCATATTGGCCAGCGTGCGGTAGGGCATGATGCGCACCGAAAACCAGCGCCCATCGGCGGCCGAGACCGACTTGGTCAAAGGCTTCAAGCTGGTCAAAGTGGCTTTCACATCCTCCAGCAGCAAGGGGTAATCGAGGGTGTTGGCCAGATCGCTCAAGGGGCGACCCACATCGGCCTCGCGCAGGTGAAAAATGGGTGCAGCTTGTTCGGTGTAGCGCCGCACATTCAACTCGATGTCTAAAAAAAGCGTGGCAATGTCGGTGCTGTTGAGCAGGTTTTGCATGTCGCTTTGGGCCAAGGCCAAATCGTCCAGGCGGGTCTGCAATTCGCTGTTGATGGTTTGCAACTCCTCGTTCATCGACTGGGCTTCTTCTTTGGATGTGGTCAGCTCCTCGTTGGCCGATTGCAGCTCTTCGTTGCTCAGTTTCATCGAGTCGTTGAGCGTGAGCATCTGGTCTTTCGAGGTCTGCATGTCTTGCCGCAATGTTTGCATTTCTTGTTGTGTGTTTTGCAGCTCGGCATTGAGCGCTGCATCGTCCGATGTGGCCGGTCCTGCTCCTGCAATGCTTGTCGGCAATTCTTTGAACACCACCATGGCCATGCCGGCCAAGGCTTGGGGTTCTTGCAAAGGGTGCACCGTGACCTGCAGCTGACCTGTGCGCGTGCTGATTTGGGGCAAACCATTCAACACCACCGACAAGCGCTCTTGCAAAGCTTGGCGCAAAGCCATGGCGATCGGCGTGCGCAACCCGGGGCGAAGCATGACGTGCAGGTTCCAGTTGGCCTTGCCCGCGGCGGGCTCCAAGTATTGGCCGGTGCGGCCGCTGATATAGACAATGTCACCCGAGGCATTGACCAGCACGGCGGCCGGTGAAAAAGCTTGCAGCAGCACTTGGTCTGCCAGTGTTTGCAAGTTGGGGATGGCACCCGAGGCGGATGAAGACAGCGATGGGGTGGGTGTGGGTGAGGTCACGCTCAACTCCTGAAGGGGTGTGCGCGCAGAGGCGCGGCGGTGAACGGGAAATACCACGGAGCCAGGCAACAGCGTTTGTGCCAAGCGCCTGTAAATGCGTGAGCGCGGCACCAGCGTGCTGAACAAATGCTGTGAACGCCCGATGGTCTCAGCGCTGCCCAGAACCAAGGTGCCACCCACGCGCAAACTGAAATGGAACAAGGGCATCAAGCGCCGCTGCAGCGTGGCGTTGAAATAAATCAACACATTGCGGCACAGCAGCAGATCGAGTTGGGTAAAGGGGGGGTCCACGATCACATCGTGCCGCGCAAACATCACCATCGCCCGCACATCGGGGTGCACCGTGAAGCCGCCTTCGTGGGGTGTAAAAAAACGCTCGCGACGCGTGGCCGAAACGCCATTCAAGGCCTGCGCACTGTACCAGCCCTTGCGCGCCACGGCGATGGCCGTGGCGTTGAGGTCGGTGGCATAAATTTGCACGGACAGGGCTTGGGGCCTTGGGCTTGCTTGGCGTATTTGGGAGGCTTGCAGTTCTTGGGCTTCGCGCAGCAGCATGGCCAGGCTGTAAGCCTCTTCGCCGGTAGAGCAACCCAACACCCAGGCCCGCACGGGGCCGTCATGGGGATTTGCCAGCAGCCCCGGCAAAACACCTGTGCCGAGGTCGAGCCAGACCTGCGGGTCTCTGAAAAACGAGGTCACGCCGATCAGCATCTCAGAAAACAACACGTCCAACTCTTGCGGGTTGCGCTGCAAGTAAGGCACATAGTCGGCCATGTTGGACAATTGGTGCACATGCATGCGCCGCTCTACACGTCTGAGCAAAGTGCTGGGCTTGTACAGCGAAAAATCGTGTTGCAAATGTTGGTGCAACAAATCCACAATGGCCTGCAAAACATCGGTGAATACAGCGGGCGCCACCTCTTGCGTGACCGCAAAATCAGCGTCCAATTCAGACCCCTGTGCAAGCCCCAATGCAAGTTCTGCCTTTGGCCCAAACCCCGACTCAGGCCCAGACTCAGGCCCTGACTCTGGTGCGCTCCTGGGTATGGGCCCCAAGTCCCGGTCTTTGCCATCGTTGGCTGCGCTGCGCAACAGCTTGGGTTGGCCTAAAGCTGCATCAGGTCGGGCGTCCAAGCGGGTGGCATCAGGTGTCGCCTTGTTTGTCGCAATCGCGCTTCGCGCCACCCACTGCGCAATCAGGCTGGGCAACTCGGCGGGTGGGGCCATCGCGTGGACGCAGCCTGCGTCAATCGCACTTTGGGGCATGGCGGCAAATGCGGCGGTCTCGGGTTGCTGTGCCAGGCACAGCGCAGAGGCGCTGTGCAGGGCCTGCAAGCCGGCGGTGCCATCGCGCCCCATGCCCGACAAAATCACGCCCACAGCCCTGTCGCCTTGGTCTTGTGCCAACGAGATCAAAAAGCTGTCAATGGCCTGGGGTGAACTGTTGGCTTTGCGCGCGGGTTTGAAGTGCAGGCAAGAGCGCACCACACGCAACTGCCCGCCCGTGGGCATCACGTAAATGTGGTTGGGGGCCAGCACCACACCGTTTTGGGCATCGTGCACCGGCAAAGGGGTGATGCGTTGCAACAAACTGCCCAACAAAGTTTTGTGCTCGGCGCTGGTGTGTTGCACCACCACGTACGCCAAACCTGAGTCGGGCGATACCTGTGCAAAAAATTGCTCCAGAGCCTTCAGACCACCGGCCGATGCGCCGATGCCCACGGTGCGCGGGCCTTCATGCAAGGGCAAAAAGGGCTTGGACTCAGACAAAATGGTCAATCATGGCAAAACCCTTGGGGTGAAGCGATTTCAAGCGTCCAATCGCAAAGGCAATAGCCGATCGTATTCGGTTTTGATCACTTGGTAGCATTCGCATGCGCTGCCCTCCATGCCCGCCCGGTCCAGCACCTGAACACGGCCTCTTGAATAGCGGATCAAGCCTTGGCGCTGCAAGCGCATCGCGGCCTCACTCACGCCCTCGCGGCGCACGCCCAACAGGTGCGCTACTTTTTCATGCGTGAGCAGCAGCTCGGTGGTCTCTGAGCGGTCCAGGCTGAGCAACAAAAATCGGCTGAAGGCGTTGTCCACCGTGTGGTGGCGGTTGCACACAGAGGTTTGTGCCATTTGCGTGATCAGCGCTTGTGTGTAGCGCAACAACAAGTGCAGCAGCGGTGTGGAGCGTTCAAATTCTTGCAGCAAGTCCACGCCGCGCATGCGCAAAAAAGAGCCCGCCGAAAACACCGTGGCATTGCTCGTGGTGGACAAACCACCCATGAAACTGGACACGCCCACAAAGCCTTCAGGCCCGACCAAAGACAGCACGGATGAGTTGCCGTTTTCAATCTGTCCGTGGAGCGCCACCAGCCCGTTCAGTGGGAAATAAACATGTGAAAAACTGGTGCCAGCTTCGATCAAAGACTCGCCAGCAGGCAGATCAACTTTGGTCACCAGGGGGATCAGACGGGCCCAGTCTGTTTCAGGTAAGCAGCCCAACAATTGGTTGCGTGGTCGGATGGTGGCAACGCTCATCCGGTGAACACCGGCGTGCGCGTCGGTGAGCCGATCGTGTGGATCGGCGTGAGATGAAGTTGTGTCATGAAGTCCCGTTCGAAGTGCCGACACAAGGCTTTACTTAGATCTACAAATGGCCGTGTGCGGTGGACCATCATGCAACAAATACAAGGTCTTGGTTTGATCTGGCGCAGACAAGCACAAGTTGTTGAAATGGTCTTTCGAGCTCTAGCGGCCTGGCGATTTTTTGAATTTGAAAAATACCGCGCCAGTGCGTGTGTCAGCCCACAGACTCAGGCCCCGCAGCGTCCTAGAGTGAGGGTCTCTCGATGTCACACAACCCAAAGGCGCTTATGTCAGATTCCAAAACAGCAAACGAAAAAATGTCCACACTCGGTACCCGTGTCACCAGCCAGGTGGATGGCTTGTTGGAAGAAGCGCAACCCGCGCTGAACCGCATGGGCCACCGTGTCAAAGACGAGTTGAACAACCTGAACGATTCGGGCAAAGATGTTTTGTCAGACGCCAAGCACAAGCTCGAAAAAGAAGCCCGCCACGTGCGCGTCACCACCGAGCACTTTATTCAGCACGACCCGATCCGCTCGGTCTTGATCGCTGCCGGCACCGGTGCAGTGGCCGCGTTGATGGCCTCTTGGCTGCTTCGTTCACGCCCACAGTGATGCTTGGGCTGCTGCTGAAAATGTTGTTGCTGCCACCGAGTTTGCTGATGTCGCATGCCAAGGCTTATGCCGACTTGGCCAATGAAGTGGGCGCACGTTACCTGTGCACGCTCAAGAACCGTTGGGTCTTGTATGGGCTGAGCGCCATGAGTTTCATGATGGCACTGTTTTTCGGCGGCGTGGCCTTGTTGTTGTGGAGCGCATTGTCTCTGCACGAAGCCCCGCATGCATGGGTGCTGCTGGCCTTGCCAGTGGCCACTTTGGTGGTCAGCGCGCTGTGTTGGTGGGGCGCGCGCCGACTGCGTGTGCAGCCCTTGCTGCAAGACATTCAGGCGCAAATTGCGCTCGACATTCGGGCCATTCAGCAATCGCAGCCGACATGAGTTCTGACGTCACGCCAGCGCAATCGCTGGCCAGCACGCGGGCTCAAATTGCGTTGGCCCTTCGCACACCTGCGTGGCAATTGCTGCTGCAACGGTGGCTGGCCGAGAAGGCCTCGCGCTGAAGCGCTGGCGGTTTTTCTTCGCGCCATTCCATTTTTTTTGTGACCCAGGCCGCAGGCCTTTTTTTGATTGGATATTTTTATGAAACGTTTCAACAAACCAGCACGCGCATCTATGCTGGTCTCTGCCATTTTGGCCAGCACGGGTGTGTACGCGCAAGACAGCTTCAACAACACAGGCATGTATGTCGGCATCGGCGCAGGCGAGACGACCGCCAAGTTTGACAACGACCGTGTGGCACAAAGCTTGCTGGGCTCAGGCGTGACGGTAGACACCCTGACCGAAAAGAACCGTGCCGACGGCTACAAGGCCTTCATTGGCATCCCTTTGTCGCCCAACTGGGCCGTTGAAACAGGCTACTTTGACTTGGGCCGTTACCGCATGGGCGCGACCACCACACCCGAAGGCACCTTGTCCGGCAGCACCCGCGTGCACGGCCTGAACTTGGACCTGGTGGGCACCTTGCCCATCACCGAGCAATGGTCCTTGTTAGGCCGCGTGGGGGCGATTTATTCTGATACCAAGGGCCAAATCAGTGGCACAGGCCAAGGCCAAGCCAGCGCTTTGCCATCGAGCAAACGCGATACGAGTTACAAGTTTGGTTTTGGCACCCAGTACGCCTTCACACCGGCTTTGTCTGTGCGCCTTGAAGGAGAGCGTTACCGCATCAACGACGCGATCACGCGGCATGCCAACATTGACTTGGTATCGGTCGGTTTGGTCTACCGCTTTGGGGCACCCGCGCAAAATGTGCGCACAGCCTATGCGGCACCCGCAGCGCAGCCGGTCTACCGTCCAGAGCCTGTGGTCGCACAAGCGCCCGTGGCTGCACCAGCACCAGCACCTGCACCTGCACCTGTGATGGCCCCCGCGCCGGTTGCAGCACCCGCACCTGTGCCAGCACCCACGCCAGTGCCTGTGCCAGTGCCCAAGCCGTGGGTCAAAGTGAACCTGCAGGCCGACTCTTTGTTTGGCTTTGACCAAGACAGCTTGCAAGCCGATGGCAAACAGGCTTTGGACAAACTGCTGCAAGAACTCAAAACCGTCAATGTCGAGGCGGTGCAAATCACCGGCCACACCGACCGCTTGGGTTCAACCGCCTACAACGAACGCTTGTCAACCCGGCGCGCCGACGCGGTGCGCAACTACTTGGTTCAAGTGGGTGGCATGCCTGCCAACTTGGTCACCACCAAGGGCGTGGGTTCAGCACAACCCGAGACCGCTGCCAATGACTGCAAGGGCATGAAAGCCAGCCAAGCCCTGATCACTTGCTTGCGCGTGGACCGCCGCGTTGAGGTGCAGGTCATGGGCACACAGCCACAACGCTGAAGCCCCATCAAAAAAGGCCCACACACCCAAGGGTGTGTGGGCCTTTTTTCAGGGCTGCCTGGCAAGGCTGCAAACGCTTGGGTCTGTATGCTCGAGCCAAGCTCAACGGGCTTTGATCACCCGCACCAGCACCACCACCACAGCCAGCACCAACAAGAGGTGAATCATGCCGCCCAAGGTGTAAGACGACACCAGGCCCAAAGCCCACAAAATCACCAACACCACGGCCAGAGTTTCGAGCATGGTGAGCGTCTTTCAGGGGGTCTTTTTGATTTCGTGTCCGATGACACCACCAGCGGCCGCACCGCCCAAAGTGCCAGCGGCGCTGCCACCGGTCAAGATGGCACCCCCCACGGCACCAACGCCTGCGCCCACGGCGGTGTTCTTTTCTTGCTGTGTCATGCCCGCGCAGGCGGCCATGGCCAACGAGGCCACGGCCAACAGCGCGGTGCCTGAAATGCGAATCAATGGGTGAGGGGTATGCATGGCTGAACTCCTTGTCTTGAAAGACGAATGACCGGCCCACGCCCGAACCACCATGGCGGGGGCTTTGGCCAGAAGCCTCAAGGTAAAAGAATGCCGTTCAATTGTCTGTCCGGCAGGCCACGTAAGTCGGTCACGGGCGGGCGCTGAGGCCAAGCCTTGCGCAAAACAAAGCGGTTTAAGATTTGCGGTTATCGCTGATCCAGTCCGATGCGGCAAACAAAAACCCCGACACCACGAAGGTCAGGTGAATCGCGATCTTCCAGCCAATGTGCTCGCCCGACATGGTTTGGCTCACCAAAAAAGCTTTGAGCAACTCGACGGCCGAGATCGCAACGATGGCGCTGATCAGCTTCATCTTCAAATCAGAAAAGCCCACTTTGCCCATCCATGCGGGCCGGTCCTCGTGCTCACCGATGTTGAGTTTGGAGACGAAATTTTCGTAACCGCTGAACACAATGATCAGCAACAACACGGCAATCAGCGCAGTGTCCACCAAAGTCAAAATGGAAATGATGGTGTCGTGCTCGTAAAAACCCATCACGCCCATGAGCAAAGAAAAAAGCTCTTTGGCAAACTTCACCAAAAGCACGCCCATGGCGATGATCAGGCCGATGAAAAAGGGGGCCAAAATCCAGCGGCTGGCAAAGATGGCCTTTTCCATGGTTTTCTCCATGGTTTTCTCCATGGTTTTTTCAATGCCTGCGGTTTTTTTATCCATGTCGTGCGCCCAGTCGGTTTTAAGCGTCAATCTTACTTTGCCGCCTGCCCAGGGTAAGCGGGCTTTGCGAAGGTGTGGGTGAGCTTGCTGTCGGTGGCGGCTGTGCATGGGGCGGCTGTGCATGGGGCCCCTGCACCCGTCGTCCCGGCCCTTGTCTTTGTGTCATCCCGGCCTTGAGCCGGGATCCAGTTCTTGTCGCTGGTCTTTGCGAAAAGTGCTGGTGCACACGAGATGCCGGGTCCTGAGCCGAGATCACACCATTCAGACGCCACAGCCAGGGGGCCAGCTGATCGGGCCCAATCCCTCAAGGCCCAAGCATAGGGGGTGCAGACCAAGGGCCATCGCATAAGATGCGGTCTCGCGAAAGGCCCCTCACATGTTGCAATACCAAACCATTCCTGTCACGCCCTTCCAGCAAAACTGCTCCCTTGTTTGGGACGACCAAAGCCGTCAGGCCGCCGTGGTCGATCCAGGTGGTGACCTCGATCTGATTCTGGGCGCTGTCGCACAACACGGCCTCCAGCTTGAACAAATCTGGATCACCCACGGCCACCTCGACCACGCCTCGGGCACGGCCGATTTGGCTGAACAACTCGGCGGTTTGCCCATCATCGGACCGCACCCTGCTGACCAGTTTTGGATCGACGGTTTGCCGCAGGCCGCAGCGGCCTATGGTTTTCCGCCCGCCAAGGTGTTCAAGCCCACGCGTTGGCTGGCCGATGGTGACACCGTCACGCTGGGGGCCCACACTTTGCAGGTGCGGCACTGCCCCGGCCACACGCCGGGCCATGTTGTGTTTTATTCACCCGAGATCAAACGCGCTTTTGTGGGCGATGTGTTGTTTGCCGGCAGCATCGGCCGCACCGATTTTCCGCAAGGCAACCACGACGACCTGATCGCCAGCATCACCCAGCGCCTGTGGCCCATGGGCCATGACACGGTGTTCATCCCCGGCCACGGGCCGGAGAGCACCTTTGGGCGCGAGCGGCAAAGCAACCCCTATGTTCGCGACAAATGAAAGCACCAACACCCGGGCCGCTAGGCTTGGACTCAACCCCTGTCAGCCCCGACGAGCTTGTTCGTACAAATGCTGCACCTTGGGCAGGTTGGCCTGTAAATCTTGAATCCGGTTTTTCCCGCTGGGGTGGGTGGACAAAAAGTTAGGGCTGCCGTTGCCGCTGGCCGCCTGCATTTTTTGCCAAAGACTCACACTGGCCTCGGGTCGGTAGCCCCCGCGCGCAGCAATCTCCAGACCCACCAAGTCAGACTCGGTCTCGTCGTCGCGGCTGTATTTGAGGGTCAGCAACTGCGTGCCCAAGCTGGCGGCGGTGTCGCCCAATGAGCCCAAACCCAACAATTGCGAGGCAATAGACAAACCAAAACTGGTCGCCTGAGTTTTGGCCAAGCGCTCGCGGGCGTGCTCGCGCAAAGCATGTGCCATCTCATGGCCCATGATCATCGCGACCTCGTCGTCATTCAACTTCAGTTGGTTCAATATGCCGGTGTAAAAGGCGATTTTTCCGCCCGGCATGCACCAAGCGTTGATCTGCTTGCTGCCAATCAAATTGACCTGCCACTTCCAGTCAAGTGAACGTTGGTTCCACGGCGCAGTGTGGGGAATGAGTTTTTGAGCAACGCCGCGCAAGCGCTTTAACTGCGGGTGGTCGTCGGGGGCCAAAGCCCCTTGGGCCTTGGCTCCGGCCAGCACTTGGGCGTATTGCTGGCGCGCCGAAACTTCAAGCGTTTCGGCAGGCACCAGTTTGCGCAAACCCGAAGAAGAGCCCACGTTCACTTGGGCCAAAGCCGACCCGGCCGCCGTGGCACCCGAGGCCAGCAAAAAAGCGCGCCGCGCTTGCCATCGGGGCGCAGACACGGGCAAGGCACTCGGCCCGGTGTCGGTGGAGGAGGTCTTGATCTGGCAAATAAAGCACATGGTAGGCAAATGATAGCGAAACATCGCAAATCAAGCCCGCCGGTGGTGGCTGTGCTGCAGACGTGCAGCCCTGCAGCTGTATGCGCTGACGCCAAAGCTTTGCACAAATGGCCGCACCCTGGCGCCTCAGACCCAGTGAAAATCGCCAGTGACCAACTGAGTTTGGTTGACACCCCGTCGCCAATGTCATGGCGAGCGCAGCGCGGCAATCTGTGGATGGATCCGTTTCTCGCACCGACGCGGCACATCGATCCGCACGTTCACCACGCTGGCGAGCTGATCAATTCTTGGCCTTCACGTCTGAATCGATAATGCAGCCATGTCTGACCCCTTAGCCTTGACCCCGAAGCCCGCCGACCCATCGCCAAGCCCCGTGCGCACTTGGCCCGAGGCCTTGCGGCTGTATTTGCAACCGGCATCCTTGCGCATGTTGGCGCTGGGCTTTGCAGCCGGTCTGCCTTTGTTGTTGGTGCTGGGCACGCTGAGTTTTCGCTTGCGCGAGGCGGGCATTGACCGCAGCACCATCGGCTACCTCAGTTGGGTGGGTTTGGCCTATGGGGTGAAGTGGGTTTGGGCCCCCTTGGTCGACCGCATGCCGATTCCTTGGCTGACCCGCCGCTTGGGACGCAGGCGCAGCTGGCTTTTGTTGTCGCAAATCGTCATCGCCGGTGGTCTGCTGGGCATGGCCCTGAACGACCCTTCGCAGCTGCTCGGTCCCTTGGTGGCCTGTGCCTTGTTGGTGGCGGTGGCATCGGCCACACAAGACATCGCGCTGGACGCCTACCGCATCGAGTCGGCCGAGGTGAACGCCCAAGCTGCTTTGGCCGCCAGTTACCTCACAGGTTACCGCTTGGCCATGATCTGGGCGGGTGCTGGCGTGTTGTGGATCGCCGCCTTTGCCCAAGGCGAGCAGGCGACTGGCTACGCGCAAGCGGCCTGGCAAGCGGCTTATATGGTGATGGCGCTGAGCATGTTGCCGGGCATGCTGGTGGTGTTGGGCTCGTCAGAGCCAGTGCCCGCGCCCTTTGCGCCGGCGCGCAACCTGGCCGAGTGGCTTCAAGCTGCGGTGATTGAGCCCTTTGCCGATTTTTGGTTGCGTTACCGTTGGCAAGCGTTGCTGCTGCTGGCCTTGATCGCCTTGTACCGCATCAGCGATGTCGTCATGGGCATCATGGCCAACCCGTTTTATGTGGACATGGGTTTCACCAAAACCGAAGTGGCCAACGTGACCAAGGTGTACGGCGTCATCATGACCTTGGTTGGCGCATTGGTCGGCGGCGTGCTGTCGGCGCGCTTGGGTGTCATGCACGTGCTCATGCTCGGGGCTGTTTTGAGTGCGGCCAGCAATTTGCTGTTTGCCTGGCTCAGCGGGGTGGGGCACGATGTGCAGGCCTTGGTATGGGTCATCTCGGCTGACAACATGGCCAGCGGCATCGCGTCGGCGGCCTTTATTGCATATTTGTCCTCGCTCACCAACATCAGTTATTCGGCCACGCAATACGCACTGCTCAGCTCCATGATGCTGCTGCTGCCCAAATTCATTGCCGGCTTTTCGGGTGATTTTGTCGACGCCTACGGCTACGCGCAATTCTTCACCGCCACGGCTTGGCTGGGCTTGCCCGTGTTGCTGTTGGTGGCACTGGCTTCGCGGGTACACGCCAACACACCAAGTCGTTTGCCACCCCGGACTTGATCCAGCGTCCAAGACGCGTTGTGGCTTGACCAATGGGGGGGCAAAAAGGATGGCGTGCGCTGGATTTACCCAGATTTACACAAACGACACGCCAAGCGCTTTCAAAGCGACGATGATGGAGCGATGCAACAACTCTTGATGATCGAAGACGATGCCCGGTTGGCCGGCATGGTGCTGGACTACCTGGGGCAAAACGGTTTTGCCGTAGACCATGCGCCCGATGCGCACAGCGGTCTGGCCCGGTTGCAAACCCCGGGCGTCGACTTGGTGATCCTCGACCTGATGCTGCCCGACCTGGATGGCCTGCAGGTGTGCCAGCGGATCCGCGCCCTGCCCGGTGTTGTGGGTCAGGTGCCGGTGCTCATGCTCACGGCCAAGGGCGACCCCATGGACCGCATCATTGGTCTGGAGATGGGGGCCGACGATTACTTGCCCAAACCTTTTGAACCGCGTGAGCTGCTGGCCCGCATCAAAGCCATTTTGCGGCGCAAAAACACCACGCATGACACGCCCAAACACCTGATGCAATTTGGCTCGCTTGAAATTGACCGCGACGCCCGGCGCGTCAGCGTCAAGGGCCAAGACTGCGAGTTGACCTCGTACCAATACGACCTGTTGGTGGCCTTGGCCGAACGCGCTGGCCGAGTGCTCACCCGCGACCAAATCATGGAGGCTGTGCGAGGCCGCGAACTTGAAGCCTTTGACCGTTCAATCGACGTGCACATGGGCCGCATCCGTGCCGCCATCGAAGCCGACCCCAAAACGCCTTTGCGCATCCTGACCGTGCGCGGCGTGGGCTATGTCTTTGCCCGGCAACAAGACTGAAAACCAAAGCAAAACCCCGATCCCATGCCCTTGCAAACCTTCACCCGGCATTGGTCACGTCACCTGTATTTGCGCATCTGGCTGGCCGTGGTGGTCGGCGTGGCGCTGCTCATGCTGGTGGTGGGCTGGGCCTGGCGGGCCACGGTCGAACACCACGCCGCCCCGCCCGCGCCACGCGAATGGGTGGTGCTCAATGCCCAAGGCGAGGTGTTGGCCAGCACCACACGCACAGCGCCACGTGCACCTTTGAGCTTTGATGTGCGTTTGCCAGATGGGCAAATCTTGCCCCTGCAAGTGCAGCGCAAAAACGAAGGGCCGGACGAGCGCATGCGCACACCCGCCATGCAAGGCATGCCGGGCATGCCCGGCATTTCTGCAGCGAGGTCTGGCGCGGACGGACGTTTGCCCCCCCATTTGCGCAAAGACATGCCCTGGTGGGCCAAGCCCTCGGGTTTCTTTTGGATGCTGGGCCTGATTGGTCTGGCCGTGGCACTGGGCCTGTACCCGGTGGTGCGCCGATTGACGCAGCGCCTTGAGGGCCTGCAGCGCAGCGTGCAGCGCTGGGGCGAGGGTGACTTGTCGGTGCGCGTGCCTGTGCAAGGGGCCGACGAAGTGGCCGACTTGTCCATGCGCTTCAACGCTGCGGCCGAGCGCATCGAGGGCCTGATGGCCGCGCAAAAGTCTTTGCTGGCCAACGCCTCACACGAACTGCGCTCGCCCATGGCCCGCATACGCATGGGCCTGGAGTTGATGCACGAGCCAGCGTCCAATGCCGCAGCACAGGGGCGCAACCGCGACGAAATATTGCGCAACCTGTCCGAACTCGACCAACTGATCGACGAGATTTTGCTCGCCAGCCGATTGGACGCGCATGAGGTCGACATCGGCACGGTGGAGCCGGTCGACTTGGTGGGCCTGTGCGCCGAAGAGTGCGCCCGGGTAGGGGCACGCTTGCAAGTGCCACAAGGCTTGGCGCAACTGGACGTGCCCGGAGTGGCCAAGCTGCTGCGCCGCATGGTGCGCAACCTGCTCGAAAACGCTCGCCGCTACGGCGCCGCTGCGCAGACAGACGAAGTGGTTTTGCGCCTGCACGCAACCACTGGCGGCGCAGAGCTGAGTGTCAGCGACCGAGGCCCTGGCGTGCCCGAGCCATGGCGACAGCGCATCTTTGAGCCCTTCTTCAGACTGCCCGGCGCCAGCGAACAAGTGGGCGGCGTGGGCCTCGGACTGGCCTTGGTCAAAAGCATTGCCCAGCGACACGGCGCGTCGGTCGAATGCAGCGCCGCGCCAGAGGGTGGCGCGCTCTTCACCGTCAAATTTCGCGCTGACTGAACCGACCCGGTTCAATTTGCAATGCGCAAGGCCTAAGCGCTTTTTCAGTTCCTGGCCGCTGCCATTTACATCCCAGTCCCTGACACGGTCATTCAGGACTCGATCCGGCGTCCATTGCGGGCGGCAGGCATTAGCAAAGGGCAACGCCGACCACGGCATCGCGGGTCTTCGCCCAGGGTGATGGGTACAGGGTTTTGTCATCTCGGCCTCATTCTCTTGTTTGATGCCAACTGCCCTGACCGCTCGACAACAACTCGAATTTCGCGTTTTTGCACAGCGGAGACCACATGGCCGATAATGAAATGCATTAAAAACAAAAAAATTGCAAAAAAATTTGTAATTTTCGCGAAAAATGCTACTCGTAATTCGGCCGATTCTTTGTTGTCTTGCTGGCATGCTGTGGATGGCTTCGCCTGTCTGGGCTTCCGAGGTCACTCTGGCCCAATTGTTAGAAGTCGCCTTGGTCAAACACCCCAGCGTGCTGCAAGCCCGCAGCCAAGCCCAGGCCTCAGGCTTTGAGCTGGAGGCCACCCGTTGGAGCCGATACCCCACACTCAGCTCAGAGTTGCGTACCGACCAAGGCACCAACCTCAGTGTGGCCAAACTCGAACAGCCGGTATGGACTGCCGGAAAAATCAGCTCCCGCATTGGTTTGTCAGAGGCCAATCTGCGCGTGGCCGATGCGGGCGTTCTGGAAGCCGAAACCACCGCCATGAACCAAGTGGCGACGGCTTTTTATGAAGTCTTGCGCCTGCAAGACCGCTTCAACAGTGCCCAAGCCAAAACCCTCGAACATGAACGCTTGTTGTCGCTCATTGAGCGCCGCGCCAAGGCAGAAATCACGCCTCAAGCCGACGTCACGCTGGCCCAAGCCCGACTGCACCAAGCCATCAGCGAAAGAATCCAGATCAAGCGCCAGTTGGACGCATCTCTGTCCACACTCGCCAATTGGACCGGGCCCCTCCCGGGGCCCTTGCGCATACCCCAAAGCATCCGGCTCCAAGCCAGCAGCTCGGTTGAGCAAGCGCAGGACAAAGCATTTGCTTTTTCTGCCCAACGCAAACGCCTGCTGGCTCAGTTGGACAGCGCGCAAGCGCAAATCAAGGTCAGCCAATCGCAAATTTACCCCTCGCTCATTGCCGGCTACCAACACAGCTGGGGCGGCCAAGTGCCGGCTGCGACCGACCGGGGGCAAGCCTACCTGAGCATGCAATTTCAAAGCGGTGCCGGGCTCAGTGCACTGTCGGGTGTGCAAGCAGCTGTCGCACGCCAAGCCGCTGCCCAACAAGAACTCGAAACCCTAGAGCGCCAACTGAGCGCGCAAATCAGCACCGCCATCACCGAACTGCAAGCCCTGCAAGCCCAAATCGAGCCCGCCAATGCTTTGCAACTGGGCACAACCGACATCGTGGAATCGTATTTGCGCCAATACCAAGTGGGCCGCAAAAATTGGCTCGACGTGCTCAACGCCCAACGCGAAAAAACCCAAGCCCTCTTCAGCTTGGCCGACACCCGCTTTGGTCTGCAGCTGGCGCAGCTGAACTTGCTGATATTGACGGGCGACATCGCCGCCCAAGCTTTGAACGCCCTCCATGACTGAACTCACCTCTACTGCCAGCGCCGCAAGCCCAGATGCCGCAGCCAAGCACCTGCAAGACTCCGAGCTGGCCACGCTGCTGTCCAAGCTGGCCGCCCTGCAAGGGCATGCCGTGCCGGCCTACTTGTTTGGCAGCACCGACCAAAATGCCAGTGGCCTGAACCTGGCCGAACTGAGCCGCAATGCCAGGGCTTTAGAGGTCTGGCTGACCCATTTCCCGCAAGGCCAAGCCCAAGCCGTGCAGGCGGCCAAAGCCACGCCGGGTCAATTCCCCCTGCTGTGGTTGTCGCAAGACCAAAGCCAAGCCCGGCTGCTCAAAGGCCAGCTCAGCAGCGGCGCCTGCATGGCCGAAGATGCGCAAGGCCAAGCGACCGAGTTGAGCCTGAACGCGCTTCAAAGCGGCCAAGCCCTGGAGCTCAAAACCCACCAGACATCTGACGCAGACCATCAAGACGGCCCGCGCAGCGCAGGTGAATGGTTTGCCTACGTGTTGGGGCGCTACAAGGGGGCCTTTTCACAAGCGGTGTTTGCCACCTTCATCATCAGCTCCATCGGCCTGTTTGCGGCCATGTACACCATGCAAGTCTATGACCGCGTGGTGCCCAGCAAAGGCTACTCCACCCTGTTCGTGCTCAGCGTGGGCGTGGTCATCGCCATCCTCATGGAGCTGCTCATCAAACAAGTGCGCGCCCACATGGTCGAGCGTGCCTGCAAAGCCATCGACCAAGAGCTGTCTTCGGTCTTTTTTGGCAAAGCACTCGAGATCCGCATGGACGCCAGACCCCGCACCGTGGGCACCTTTGCCTCGCAAATCCGGCACTTCGAATCGGTGCGCAATTTCCTCACCTCCTCCACCCTGTTCATCCTGGCCGACGCCCCCTTTGCCATTTTGTTTTTGGGCGTTATCGCCATGATCTCGCCCTCCGTGGCCCTGGTGCCCTTGGTCATGGTGCCCTTGTCTGTGCTGCTGGCTTTGTTTTTTCGCAAACCCATCGAAAACCTCACCGCCGAACACATGGCCGAATCCAACCGCAAAAACGGCTTGCTGATTGAGGCCATCGACGGCATCGAATCCATCAAAGCGGGCAACGGCGAGTGGAAAATGCTCGACCGCTGGCGCAAGCTCACCGCCACCATCGCGCAAAGCGAATTGCGCATGCGCGCCCTGACCACGCTCTCGACCAACCTGGCACAAACCCTGCAGCAACTGACCTACATCGGCATGGTCGCCGTGGGCTCTTATGCCATCACCACCGGCGACCTGACCATGGGCGGCTTGATCGCCTGCACCATCATCAGCGGCAGGGCACTCTCGCCACTGGGCCAAGTGCCTGGCCTCATCGTGCAGTGGAAACACGCCCAAATCGCCCTCAAAGGCCTGGACAGCATCATGGCCCTGCCCAGCGACCGCGATGCCAACACCCGGCAGGTGGTGCCCCAAAGCTGCCAAGGCCAGCTGCGACTGGAAAAAACCAGCTTTGCCTATGGTGAGGGTAAACCCATACTCGATGTGCCTGCGCTGCAAATCCAAGCCGGCGAACGCATCGCCGTGCTGGGGGCCATTGGCTCGGGCAAATCCACGCTCATCAAAATTTTGTCGGGCCTGTACCAGCCCAAAACCGGCCACGTCTTTTTGGACGGCGTGGACATGACCCACCTGGCCCCCCAATTTGTGCGCGAACACATCGGCTACCTGCCGCAAGACGTGCGCCTGTTTCAGGGCAGCTTGCGAGACAACCTCACACTCGGGCTGGCTTCGCCCAGCGACAGCCAAATCCTGCGCGTGGCCGCCATGACCGGGCTGGACCAACTCATTCAAAGCCACGCCAAAGGCCTGGAGCTGGAAATCACCGAAGGCGGCAAAGGCCTGTCCGGCGGCCAACGCCAGCTCGCTGGCCTCACGCGCATGCTGCTGCTGCAGCCGCGCATCATGCTGCTCGACGAACCCACAGCCTCCATGGACGGCCAAAGCGAAAACCGCATCATCCAGCACCTGTTCCAGCAAATTGCCCCGGCATCGGTCCTGGTCATCGTCACCCACAAGCCCGCCTTGCTGGCCCATGTGGGCCGCGTCATCGTGGTGGACCAAGGCCGCATCGTGCTCGATGGCCCGCGCGACACCGTGCTGGCCCGACTGCGCGGCGGCGCCGCCCCGGCCCCCACCGCAAGCCAGCCCACCCCGGCCAACGCCCCGGCCAACGCCCCGGCTAACACGCCGGTCAATGCCCCAGCCACCACCCCGGCCAACACGCCGGCCCTGACCGTCAGCGACACTGCCCCCACAGAGCCCACAGCATGAACTTTTTATGGTTTTTCAGGGCGCGCAAAAACGCCACCAACGCACACCACCAGGCCATCAACGCCGCGCGCTTTGGCCAACTTGCCGCCATGGTCTGGATCGTCTTTGGCGTCCTGGTCATCTTTGGTGTCTGGGCCCACTGGGCCACGCTGGACCAAATCACCCGCGCCCCCGGCGCCGTGATTGCCAGCTCCAGAACCCAAATCATCCAATCCCAAGAAGGCGGCACCATCAACGACCTGTTGGTCAAAGAGGGCGACACGGTCGAAGCCGGAGAAATCTTGCTCAAATTCGAGCGCACCCGGTTTGAAACCAGCTTCCTCGAAGCCCGCGCCAAAGCCGCTGGCCTGCTGGCCACCGTGGCCCGGCTGCAAGCCGAAGTGCTGGGCACCCCACTCGCATTCCCCCAAGAGCTGGCCCAATACCCCGAGTTCAAAAAAAGCCAGGCCATGCTGTTCAGCAAACGCCAAGCCGCCATCAGCGAAGAGATCACCGCCCTCGACAGCATGATCACCCTGGTGCAGCAAGAACTGCAAATGAACCTATTTCCGGCAGTTGACGTTGCATAAACCGGCCGCAAGCTAGACTGGTAGCCAGTTTCAACGGATTTACAGAGGTCACCAAATGGGTGAAGCCAAAAGACGCCAACTCGCTGTCCAAACGC
>NZ_JBIKIL010000162.1:0-6918 GCF_044361645.1 Limnohabitans sp.
AGGGGCACCAGGGCAGGCCGGCCGGCGAGCTGGGGAATGGCGGGGCTGCTGACGGTGAGGGCACGCTCGCTGGAGAAGAGGGTGGACATGACGGCACCTTGTACAAGCTACAAAAGCCGAGATTAAAACCCAAAAAATAGAGTACCTAGGTATTTATTTTGAAAGTATCAAAAACAGGGGGTAAAAGTATCATGAACGGCGCTGGGGGGCGGAATTTTGTGGTTTTTTTGACGTTTCGGGCTTTTTTTGGGGGGCCCGTCTTGCTTGACTCACCGTTCAAAGCGGCGGCCTGAGTTTTGATTGACGTGAAAAGATGGGGGCGGGCAAGCCAAGGTGGTGGGCTTGCGTGTGGCCGCCCAAAGCGCAGGGTTTGCAAGCCCAGGATCAGGTGCTTTGCCGCTGAAGAATGTCAAAGCCCAGGTCAAGTTGGGGTTGCGCGGGTTCTTCGCCCCGCATCAGGCTCAGCAGCATCTCGGCCGCAGCCTGGCCAATGCGGGCCCTTGGGGTGCGAACTGTGCTCAAGCTGGGCAGCATTTGGTCGCTGCCGGTCAGGTCGTTGAAGCCCGCAATCGACACCTGTGCGGGCACCGATACGCCCATGCGCAATGCCGCCAACAAGGCGCCTTGGGCCAAGTCATCGTTGCAAAAGAAGATGGCGTCAACCGTCGGGCG
This sequence comes from Limnohabitans sp., assembly GCF_044361645.1. Lineage (GTDB taxonomy): Bacteria > Pseudomonadota > Gammaproteobacteria > Burkholderiales > Burkholderiaceae_C > Limnohabitans_A. Next base: position 673 of record NZ_JBIKIL010000162.1, read on the forward strand.
TTGCTGCATGATTTGCGCAAACATCAATGCGCCCAAAGCCAAAGACGAGGGTGCGGGGTGCAGAAACTCAAGCGCCGCCTGGTACGCCCCCGCCTCTTGCAATGCGCTGCGCCAGCCTTGCAGTCGCTGCATGACCCGAGGGTCTAATTGCGCGGCGGCAAAGGCGATTTGCCTGCGGCCAGTTTGAAGCAAGTGCCGCGTCATGGCCGCACCGGCATCGGTTTGCCGAAAACCCACGCAATAAGGGCCCTGTGGCTGTGCTGGTGATTGCGTAGGCAAATCCATCAGGTGCACGCAGGGAACTTGGCTGTCTTGCATGAGCTGGCGGGTGACGGCACTGTGGTCTAGCCCTGTGACCAACAGGCCCGCCGGACGGTGCAAGAGTTGCTCGCGCAGCAGTTGCTCCTCTTCGTTGGCGTTGTAGTGGGTCACACCCATCAGCGTTTGGTAGCCAGCAGCTCGCAAGGTGGCTTGCGCGGCGTCGAGCAAGTCCACAAACAAGGCATTGGACAAAAGCGGGATCAGGATCGCCACGTGGTTGCTGCGCTGCGAGGCCAGGGCCCGTGCGGCCGGGTCGGGCACATAGCCCAATTGGGCCGACACGGCTTGTACGCGCGCGATCAAGCTGGGGTCGACTGCCCGCTCGCCCCGCAATGCCCTTGAAACCGTGCTGGGGCTGACCCCGGCAGCGTGGGCCACGTCGGTCAAAGTGACGCGGCCTGTGGCTCGGTGGCTTTTGACCACTTTGACGGGCATGGCGGGCAGGGATGGTGTGCGGGGCAAGGGTTAATCCGGGGGGTCAAGGAAGTGGCTGGTCGCTAGGATAGCGATTTATGTGAAGCCGTGAGCCAAGTTGTTGAATCGGGCTGGTGCCTAGCCCCTTAGAAATAAATTCAACCCGATCTTGATTTGGGCTTTTTTTTAACCCTCTTGGACAGCGCTGTCCAAATCTGAAGTTTGACTGGAAATTTTGACGTGTCCAAACCCCAAGTGCTGGCTGTGGCCAAACTCCACCCTTTTTACCTGCAAGCCCTCGAGACGCTTTACACGGTGCATGACCGCACCCACGTGACCGACCCCGCCGCTTTCGCGGCTTTGGCCCCGCAGATTGTGGGTGTGGCTGGCACGGGCGAGGCCAGTGTGCCGCGCAGTTTGTTGGCGCAACTGCCAAACGCCAAGGTGGTGTCGGTGTTTGGTGTGGGCTATGACGGGGTGGATGTGCCAGCCGCCATCGCGCACGGCATTCCCGTGACCCACACGCCCGGTGTGTTGACCGACGATGTGGCCGATTTGGCCATGGGCTTGGTGTTGTCGGTGGGCCGCAGCATTCCTCAGGCAGACCAGTTTGTGCGGGCGGGCCAGTGGCCCAGCGGCCCCATGGCTTTGGGGCGCAAGGTGTCGGGTGCGCGTTTGGGCATTGTGGGCTTGGGCCGCATTGGCCAAGCCATCGCCCGCCGTGCCAGCGCCTTTGGCATGCAGATCGCTTACACCGCGCGCAGCGAAAAACCGGACTCGGGTTTCCAGTTTTACCCCACCGCAGCCGCACTGGCCGCCCAGGTGGATTTTCTGGTGGCCATCACCCCCGGCGGCGCGGGCACCCAGCACCTGATCAACGCCGAGGTGCTGCAAGCGCTGGGGCCACGTGGCTTTTTGATCAACGTGGCGCGAGGCAGTGTGGTCGACGAAGCCGCTTTGATCGACGCCTTGCAAAAGGGCAGCATCGCCGGTGCTGGCCTTGACGTGTTTGCCAACGAGCCGCATGTGCCCGAGGCTTTGTGGAGTCTGCGCAACGTGGTGCTGACGCCGCACATGGCCAGCGCCACCACCGAGACGCGCCAAGCCATGGCCGATTTGGCATTTGCCAACATGCAGGCGGGCATTTCGGGCCTGCCCTTGCGCACGCCGGTGCCCGAGTTCGCGGCCCTGCTGAAGTGACCGCTCGGCAAACTGCATGAGCTCGCCTGCTTTGCGCCTGATCGTCATGGGGGTGTCGGGCTGTGGCAAATCCACGCTGGCGCAGGCCCTGGCTGAGCACCTGGGGCTGGACATGGTCGATGGCGATGACCTGCACTTGCCAGCCAGTGTGGCCAAAATGCGCGCGGGCATTGCGCTGCAAGACGCTGACCGTTGGCCTTGGTTGGACCGCATTGGCGCTTACCTGGCACAAAGCTGCGCGGCTGAGCACCCGCGTGGCCGCGTGGTGGCCTGCTCGGCACTCAAACGTGTTTACCGCGACCGCATTCGCGCCCAGGCCGGTGCGCTGTGCTTCGTCTTTCTCGATGGTGACTTCGACCTGATCGAACAACGCCTGCAGCAGCGCGTGGGCCATTACATGCAGCCCGGTTTGCTGCACAGCCAATTCCAGACCCTCGAAAAACCGCAGAGCGATGAGACCGATGTGATCCACCTGCCCATCACCGCGAATGTGCAGGGCATGGTGCTGCAAGCGCTGCAGGCCTTGCAAGAGCACAGGCATGCCACCCACCGCCCGCCCCTTTCCACTCACTCCACCCCACTCACTGGCCCTTGAAGGTCAAAAGGACTGTCCATGTTCATCCGCTGTGCATTTTTCCAAGGCCAGGTCAAACCCGGCATGGAGGACGCTTTCAACCGCTACATCCGCGAGCACTTGGTGCCGCTGTGGACCCGCTTTCCTGGCGCGCAAGAGGTGCGTGTGCTGCGCCAAGTTGAGAGCGATGTGGCCGACCCGCACTTTGGCATGGTGCTGTCGGTGCGCTACCCCAGCCGCGAGTCGATCGCCATCGCTTTGGCCTCTGAGGTGCGCATGAAGAGCAAGGAGGTCTCCAAAGACATGATCGCCATGTTCGATGGCACCGTTTTCCACACCGTTTTCAGCGCCGACGAGTACGCACTCCCCACGGATTGATGTTCCACCGATGGATGCCAAGCCCCTGAGGGGGCTGACCACTTACCCACCCCCCAAATGGCGACGAAATCAATGAACGTTCTTGACACATTTCGACTCACGGGCCAGCGCGCCCTGATCACCGGCTCTTCGGCCGGCATTGGCTTGGGCCTGGCCGAGGCCTTGGCACAAGCGGGGGCACACGTGATCTTGAACGGCCGCACGGCCAGCAAGGTGGAGGCCGCAGCGCTTGCCTTGCAAGCCCAAGGCTTGTCGGTGAGCAGCTCGGTGTTTGACGTGACCGATGCCGACAGCGTGCGCGCGGCCGTGGCGCAGATCGAGGCCCAGGGGCCGATCGACATCTTGGTGAACAACGCGGGCATGCAAATTCGCGGCCCGCTGCACGAGTACCAAGACGCCGATTGGCACACCATCATGAAAACCAACCTGGACAGCGTTTACTTCGTGGGCCAAGCGGTGGCCAAAAAGATGATCCCCCGGGGGCGCGGCAAAATCATCAACATCTGCTCGGTGCAAAGCGAATTGGGTCGCCCCGGCATTGCGCCCTACACCGCCACCAAGGGCGCGGTCAAAATGCTGACCAAAGGCATGGCGATTGACTGGGGGCAGTTTGGCATCCAGGTCAATGGCATTGGCCCGGGTTACTTCAAAACCGAGCTCAACCAAAATCTGGTGGACGACCCGACGTTCAGCAGCTGGCTGGTGGGCCGCACACCCAGCCGCCGCTGGGGCGATGTGCAAGACTTGGGTGGCGCGGCGGTCTTTTTGGCCAGCGATGCCTCCCGCTTCGTGAACGGCCACATTTTGTATGTCGACGGTGGCGTGACCGCCACCCTTTAAAAACCCTGAAGAGGAACCCCCCATGAAATCCGTTGTCTGCCATTCGGCCCAAGACCTGCGCATCGAAGACACCGAGCTGCCCGCTTTGGGCGAACACCAATTGCGCGTGAATGTGGCCTATGGCGGCATTTGCGGCTCTGACCTGCACTATTACCAGCACGGCGGGTTTGGCACGGTGCGCATCAAACAACCCATTGCCTTGGGCCACGAAATTTCGGGCGTGGTCGATGGCGTGGGCGCGGCTGTGCAGGGCGTCAAGCAAGGCCAGCGCATCGCCATCTCGCCTTCGCGCCCTTGCGGCCACTGCCGCTTTTGCCAAGCGGGCCAACACAACCATTGCCTGCACATGCGTTTTTACGGCAGCGCCATGCCTTTTCCGCACATCCAGGGGGCTTTCAGCGAACAACTGATCATCGAGGGCTACCAAGCCCACCCGATTGCCGACCACCTGAGCCTGTCTGAAGCGGCTTTGGCCGAACCCCTGTCGGTGGGCTTGCACGCCATCCAGCGCGCGGGCAGTGTGCTGGGCAAGCAGGTGCTGGTGACCGGTTGCGGCCCGATTGGCTCGCTCTTGATTGGCGCTTTGCGCCGAGCCGGTGCCGCGCGCATTGTGGCCGCCGACATTGCCGACTTGCCGCTCAAGTGCGCCAAGGAAATGGGCGCGGACGAGACCATCAACCTCAAGACCGATGCAGCAGCGCTGGACCAATACAAAATGGACAAAGGCCAGTTTGATGCGGTGTTCGAGGCCTCGGGCAGCGAAGCGGCTTTGCGCGTGGGCCTGGACACCATCGTGCCGCGTGGGGTGCTGATCACCGTGGGCATGGGCGGCGAGATCAGCCTGCCCATGACGCAGATCGTGGCCAAAGAAGTCGACCTGCGCGGCACCTTCCGCTTTCATGCCGAATTTGCCACCGCTGTGCGCTTTTTGAACGAGGGCCTGGTCAATGGCAAGCCGGTCATCACCGGCATCTTGCCGGTGGAGCGCGCCATCGAAGCCTTTGACTTGGCGGCCGACAAAAGCCAGTCGCTCAAGGTACAGATTTCTTTTCAAAACGCCTGAAAATCAGGCCCTTTTCAAGCCCCCTTTAGAAAGTTTTCACCATGTCCAAAATCGCCCTCGTCACCGGTGCCAGCTCAGGCATTGGCAAAGCCTGCTCCTTGGCCTTGCTGCAAGAAGGCTGGCAAGTGGTTCTGGTCGGTCGCCGTGCCGACGCGCTGGCTGCGGCCGTGGCCGAAGCGGGTGCCAACGCGGCCCATGCCCACGCCATCCCGACCGACTTGTCCAAAGAAGCCGAAGTCCAAGCCCTGTTCGAGCAGATTCGCACGCGCTTTGGCCGTCTTGACTTGGTCTTCAACAACGCGGGCATCTCGCTGCCCTACACCTTGCCGGGTGACCTGTCGGGCGACGAATGGCGCCGCGCCGTGGACATCAACCTGAACGGCGCGTTCTACACCTTGTCGGCGGCCTTCAAGCTGATGCAAGAGCAAAGCCCACAAGGCGGGCGCATCATCAACAACGGCTCGATCTCGGCCCATGTGCCACGCCCCGGCTCGATCGCCTACACCGCCACCAAACACGCCATCTCGGGCCTGACCCGTGCAGCGTCTTTGGATGGCCGCCCCTACAGCATCGCCGTGGGCCAGATCGACATTGGCAACGTGGCCTCTGACATGACCCTGAAGATGGCGCAAGGCGTGCACCAGGCCGACCTGAGCATCAAGGCCGAGCCCCGCATGGACATGAGCGCCGTGGTCGAAACCTTCATGAGCATGGCGCGTTTGCCCTTGTCGGCCAACATCTTGTTCACCACCGTGATGGCCACCAACATGCCGTTTGTGGGGCGCGGCTAAGGCACCTGTCATGCATCGCGGTCGGAGACCGCTCCTACACGACAAGCCACCCATCTGGCCCAGGTGCACGCTTTTGTAGGAGCGGTCTCTGACCGCGATGGCTGCCCGCAAAACACCACGCCCTGAAATTTATCGGCTCAGCCGCACCACCGCATCAGCCCGTTGGTGCAAATCGGGCAGCACGTTCAGCATCGCGGTCGGAGACCGCTCCTACATGACAAGTCACCCCCGGCATCGCGGTCGGAGAACGCTCCTACACGACAAATTCAGCATCGCGGTCGGAGACCGCTCCTACACGACAAATTCAGCATCGCGGTCAGAGACCGCTCCTACACGAGAAGTCACCCATCTGGCCTAGGGCACGCTTTTGTGGGAGCGGTCTCTGACCGCGATGGCTGTCCGCAAAACACCACACCCTGAAATTTATCGGCTCACCCGCACCACCGCATCAGCCCGTTGGTGCAAATCGGGCAGCACGTTCAGCATCGCGGTCGGAGAACGCTCCTACACCAGAATTTCAGCATCGCGGTCGGAGACCGTTCCTACACGAAAGGTTCGGCATCGCGGTCAGAGACCGCTCCTACACGACAAGCCACCCTTCTGGACCCAGGTGCACGCTTTTGTGGGAGCGGTCTCTGACCGCGATGGCTGCCCGCAAAACACCA
>NZ_JBIKIL010000163.1:0-6911 GCF_044361645.1 Limnohabitans sp.
TCCACGCTTCCTTCCCACACTCGGTCACCCTCATGCAGTTGCGCTTCACTTCGCTCGTCGTGATCAACTTGCGACGGGACTTGCACCCGTAGGAGTGCGCCCATGCTGGGCGCACAAAAAAAAGCCCACAACTTTCGTTGTGGGCTTTCTGATTTTGGTGCGGCTGGCAGGAATCGAACCCACGACCCCTTGGTTCGTAGCCAAGTACTCTATCCAGCTGAGCTACAGCCGCAACATCTGTGGGATTATAGCCAGCTTTTGCGCTGACTTCAGGCGGCTGGCCGAATTATGCGCAGCGCTTCATTGCCATGACACGGCCGACAGGTCGTTGGCAAAAACAGGGGAGCTTGACCACAGGCCTTTGAGGCCTTTGCGGTACACGGCGGTGTTGGAGGCGTTGAACAAAAACACGTTGACCGCGTCCTTGGCGATCAGGCGCTGCATGTCGCCGAACAGCTGCGTGCGCTCTTTGGCGGCGGTGGTCGCTGAGTGCTTGGCCGCCAGGTCGCGAAAGGCCTTGCTGTCGTAACCCCAGTAGTACTGCGGGTTGGCATAGTTCATGTAGTCCAGCGGCTCCACGTGGTTGATCACCGTCAAGTCAAAATTGCCCTTGAAGGTGCCGCCCAACCATTGGGCCCATTCCACGTTTTCTATTTTGGCCACAATGCCCACCTTGACCAACTGCGCGGCCAAAATTTCACCGCCTTTGCGCGCGTAGGGCGGTGGGGGCAGGGTCAAGGTGACGTTCAGGGGCGTTGACACGCCCGCCTCTTTGAGCAGCGCTTTGGCTTTTTCCGGGTCATAGGCATACAGGCCGCTCAACTCCACATAGCCCGCGTCGGTGGGGGCCATGTGGCTGCCGATGGGTTTGGCCAGGCCTTCAAACACGCCATCGATGAAGGCTTTTTTGTCCACCGCATGCGACAAGGCGCGGCGCACACGCACATCGTCAAACGGCTTTTTGCGGTTGTTGATGGTCATGATGCCCTTGCCCGCTGTGCTGCCCATCTCGACCACGAAGCGCTTGTCTTTTTGGAACTGCGCCAGACTTTGCGGCGACTGAAAGCGCGGCATGCCGTCGATGTCACCGGCGAGCAAAGCCGCCACTTGGGCTGCGGAGTCGTTGATGAAACGGAAGCTGACTTTTTTCACCTTGATGGCGTTGGCATCGCGAAAGCCATCCCACTTGGTCAAGGTCACGGCCGTGCCCTTGGCCCAGTTCTCGATTTTGTAAGGGCCGGTGCCCACGGGTTGGGTGGCGGCGTTGGCCGCGCTGTCCGGGTGCAAGATGACGGCGGTGTTCTCGCCCATGCGGAACAAGAAGTTGCCATCCGGGTTGGTCAACACCAGCACCACGGTGTGCGCATCAGGGGTAGAAATGTGGCTGATGTTGTTGAACACCGCGCCTTTGGCCTTGTTGGTGCTTTTGGGGTCTTTGGCACGTTCAAAGCTGAATTTGACCGCCGCCGCGTCGAAAGGGCTACCGTCTTGGAACTTCACGCCCTTGCGCAGCTTGAAAGTGTAGGCCTTGCCGTCGGCGTCCATCTTCCAGCTCTCGGCCAGCAAGGGGGTAATGGAGCCATCGACGTTGATTTTGGTCAGGCCTTCGAAGATGTTGTAGTGCACCACCTCGCCAATCGCAGCGGCCGGGGCCATGGTGGGGTCCAGGCTGGTGGGCTCCAAAATCATGCCCAGCGTGACGGTGTCTTTGCGCGACTGCGCTTGCGCCTGCAAAGGGGCCGCCACAAAGGCGACCACCAACACGGCCGCCGAACTCAAAGCGAGGGTACGGCGGGTCATGGAAGAAACGTTTCTCATGGCGACTCCTGTTCAAAAAGAAGGGGGCTGGCCTGGCACAGCAGCCAACAAAGCCCGAGTGTAAGGGTGCTCGGCGTGTTCAAAGATTTGCTGAGCCGGGCCTTGCTCGACCACGCGGCCCGACTGCAAGACCAGCACATCGTCGCACATCAGATTCACGACCGCCAAGTCGTGGCTGACCAACAAATAACTCAGGCCGTAGCGGTCTTGCAGGTCCATCATCAGGTTCAACACTTGGGCCTGCACCGACACATCGAGCGCACTCACGGGCTCATCGGCCACGATCAAGGCGGGGCGGGTGATCAGGGCGCGGGCAATCGCAATGCGCTGGCGTTGCCCACCCGAAAACTCGTGTGGGTATTTGTCCAGGTCGGCGGTTCTGAGACCGACTTCGCTCATCGCTTGCTCAGCCCGGTCGCGCAGCTCAGATCGAGCATCAACAGGTTTCACCAAGGTCTGGATCGGCTCGGTCACGATGGCCAGCACTTTTTGACGCGGGTCCAGCGAACCGTAAGGGTCTTGGAACACCATCTGAAAACCGCTGCGCAATTGGCGCAAGGCTTGCCCGTGCGTCTGGTGCACGTCCACACCCTTGAACAGGACCTGCCCCTCGGTGGGCATATCGAGCGCCATGACCAAACGCGCCAAGGTGGACTTGCCTGAGCCAGACTCGCCCACGATGCCCAAACTTTGACCTGACTGCAGGGTAAAGCTCACTCCTGACAAAGCCTGCAAAGCGCCTGCGGGTTGAAACAAACCCGTGCGGGGCAAGGCAAAACGCCGAGCCAAATGCTTCACCGCCAAAAGCGACGCAGATGTGTGCGTCTCGCTCATGGCAGCCTCCAGCGCGGGCAACTGACCACATGGGGCCTTTCCCCAGCGGCTTCGTGTTCGATGTTTTCTGCCAGCGGGGGTGTCTGGCGACAATCCTCCACCGCCCAGCTGCAGCGCTCGGCAAAGGCACACCCCGCCGGAAAATCCATCAGCTCGGGCACGCTGCCGGGAATGGTGGTCAGGCGCGTGCCGCGCGCCAAACCCAAACGCGCACGCGCCGCGAACAAGCCGCGCGTATAGGGGTGCGCCCGGTGCGCAAACAACTCGGGTGTTGCCGCGCTCTCGACCACCGCGCCGCCATACATCACCATCACGCGCTCGACCTGGTCTTGCATCAGGCCCAGGTCATGGCTGATCAAGAGCAGGCCCATGCCGTCTTCGCGCACCAGTTGTTGGATCAGCGTCAGCACTTCTTTTTGCACCGTCACATCCAGCGCGGTGGTGGGTTCGTCGGCAATCAACAGCTCGGGGCCGCAGGCCAGCGCGATGGCGATCATGACGCGCTGGCGTTGCCCGCCCGACAGCTCGTGCGGATAGGCCTGCAGCCGCTCTCGTGCCCGGGGCAATTGCACGCGTTCGAGCAAGTGCAGGGCGCGCGCTTTGGCCTCGCGCACGCCCAAACCTTGGTGCAGCCGCAGCGGCTCAGCGATCTGTTTCCAGATTGGGTGCAAGGGGTTGAGCGCCGTCATCGGTTCTTGAAACACCATGGCCATGCGGGCACCGCGCAGCTGGCAAAGCTGCGGCTCGGGCATACCCACGAGTTGCTGGCCCTGCAGCGCAATAGACCCGCTCACGCGGGCGCGTTCGGGCAACAAGCCCATCAGGGCCAAAGCGGTGAGCGATTTGCCGCTGCCGCTCTCGCCAATCAGGCCCACTGTCTGGCCGCGCTCCATGCGCCAAGACACACCGCGCAGGGCCTGTGCCCAGCCCCTGGCCGTGGGCAGGCTCACACGCAAATCATCGACTTGCAGCAAAGGCTGGGCGTTGGCTAAACCGTTCATGTTCACCGCTGCCGCGCCAGCCGGGGGTCGAGCACATCGCGCAGGCCATCGCCTAGCAAATTCAGGCCCAGCACCGCCAGCGCTATCGCAGCGCCCGGATACACCGCGAGCATGGGGGCTTGGAACATCTGCGACTGCGCGTCGTTCAGCATGCGGCCCCAGCTGGGCTGCGGCGCTTGGGTGCCCAGGCCCAGATAAGACAAAGCTGCTTCGGCCAGAATCGCAATGGCGAACTGGATGGTGGCCTGCACGATCAAGACACTGGCGATGTTGGGCAAGACATGCACCACGGTGATGGCCAGTGGACCTTGCCCTGATGCCCGCGCCGCCGCCGTGTAATCACGCGCCCAAACCGCGTTGGCCGCACCCCGCGAAATGCGGGCAAACACCGGGATGTTGAAAATACCAATCGCCAAGATGCTCACCACCAAACCCGGCCCGTAAATCGCGGTCAACATGATGGCCGACAGCAGCGCTGGAAAAGCGAAGGTGAAGTCGGATGCGCGCATGATGAGCTCTTCGACCCAGCCGCGCCGCGCCGAGGCCAGCAAGCCCAAAGGCACGCCCACACCCAGGCCCATGCCCACCGCAATGAAGCCCACCAACAAGGAGTTTTGGCTGCCCACCAGCAGCAATGAGCCAATGTCACGCCCCAGGCTGTCGGTGCCCAACCAATGGGCCGCGCTGGGCGAGGCCAATTTGTTCGGGATGTCGATGTCGCCCACTGGGTAAGGCGACCAAAACAAGGACAACACCGCGCACAAGACCATCAGCAGCACCATGGCCCCGCCCGCCAGCAAGCTGGGATGGCGCAGGGCGCGTCGCCAAAAAATCGGGCTATCGGGCATGGCCTGCTTTCAAGCGCGGATCGATCCACGCATACAACACATCAATGCAAAAGTTGATCAAGACGACCAAGGCCGCCAGCAGCATGACCACATCGCGCACCACGATCAAATCGCGGTTGGCGATGGCCTGAAAAATCAAGCGCCCAATGCCGGGCAGCACAAACACGTTCTCGATCACGATGGCGCTGGTGATCAAATTGCCAAACTGCAAACCCATCACGGTGAGCACCGGGATCATGGCGTTGCGCAGCACATGGCCCCACAGCACTTGGCGACGGCTCAGGCCCTTGGCGCGCGCGGTGCGCACAAAGTCCTCGCGCAAAGTGTCGAGCACGGCCGAGCGGGTCACCCGCGTCAAGATCGCAGTTTGCACCGCCGCCAGCGCCAAGGCGGGCAAGAGCAAGGCCTTGATGCCCTCGAAAAGCCCGCCGCCATCTTCAACAGACCAACCTGGGAAACCGCCCGCGCTGACCCACTCCAAATGCACCGCAAACAGCAAGATCAGCAAAATAGCGAGCCAGAAATTGGGCAAAGCCAAGCCCAGTTGGCTGAGCGTCATGACGCCCACATCGCCCAGCTTGTTTTGCTGTGAAGCAGCAAAAATGCCCAGCATCAACGCCAGTGCCACCGTCAAGCCCATGGCCATCACCGCCAGCGGCAGTGTCACCTGCAGGCGCTCGGCCATGAGTTGGGCGGTGGGGGTGTCGTAAGAAATGCTCAGGCCCGTCTGGCCTTGCAGCATGCCGCCCATCCAGTTCATGTAACGGGTGCTGGCCGGCTGGTTCAGACCCAGCTTGTCTTCCATCGCGGCAATCGACTCAGGGGTGGCGGTTTCACCCAAAATGACCTGTGCCGCATTGCCCGGCAAAAGTTCAAGCACGGCAAACACCACCACCGAGGTCGCCAGCAAGGTCAACACAAAACTCAACAGCCGTCTCAAAACGAACAGGGGCACGCGCTATCCTTGGGGCCTGTGAGCCGTGTTAAAAAAGGCGGGACATGTCATCTGAAATGATTGTAAACAGCAGCCTGGGCAGCATCGTGGATGTGCCCGGCCTGCGCGTGGGGCATTTCACGCTCAGCCAGCGCCTGACCGGATGCTCGGTGGTGCTGGCCCTTGAAGGCGCAGTGGGCGCGGTGGACGTGCGCGGTGCAGCCCCCGGCACCCGCGAGACCGATTTGCTGGACCCTGCCAACTTGGTCGACAAAGTGCATGCCGTGCTGCTCAGCGGCGGCAGCGCTTTTGGCCTGGACGCCGCCTCAGGCGTGGTGCGCTGGCTCGATGAGCAGGGCATTGGCTTTGAAACCGGCTACGGCCGCGTGCCCATCGTGCCTGCAGCGGTGCTGTTCGATCTGCCCGTGGTTCGCCCTGGTGACGACCCCAAGGCCAGGCCCGACGCGGCCGCTGGCTACGCCGCCTGTCAAGCGGCATCCACGGCGACGCCCGCCGCTGGCAATGTGGGCGCAGGCGCGGGGGCCTGTGTGGGCAAACTGTTTGGCCTGGACCGCTGCATGAAAGGCGGCATAGGCAACGCCAGCGTGCGCGTGGGGCCTTGGGTGGTGGGCGCTTTGGTGGCCTGCAACGCGGTGGGCGATGTGATCGACCCGGCCACCGGCCACGTGCTGGCCGGTGCCCGCACCGCCGACGGACAGCACTTGCTGAACACCCAACGCGCCTTGCTGGCTGGCGAGCGCAGCCAGCGCTCCCTGCCCGGCACCAACACCAGCATTGGCGTGCTCGCCACCAACGCCAGTTTGAGCAAAGCCCAGGCCAAGCGCCTGGCCATGAGCGCACACGACGGCCTGGCCCGCAGCATCCGCCCCGCCCACACCCCGCTGGACGGCGACACCTTGTTTGCCCTGGCCACCGCGACCGAAACAACAACGCCCGACTTGATGCTGCTCTGCGTGATGGCGGCAGAGGCCACGGCGCTGGCCACGGTGGACGCGATTCGGCAGGCAAAAAGCATTCAGACCCCTTGGGGACTTGTACCGGCGATCCAAGCTTGAGGGCGCTGTGCTGGAGACTTGAACCGTCTACAAATAGTCACAAAGCGACTCATTAGAAAGAACTCGGCATCATTTGGATGATGCAATTGTCCATGAGAAAAGGCTTATAGGGAATACTGGAAAGCTCGACAGAATCCTAGCTCTTCATATTATTCGAATTTCAACAAGTAAGTATGCTGACATACTGGCACTCCGTTGAATAAAATATATTTACTGCTGATAATTTCATTGCTTCCTTTGACATGAGATATTTTTTGGATCCAATCTCTACCTTCACTGTCAATACCTCTGTAAACATTATTTAGTCGTCCCTGAAAAATTCATTTTCAGTTCAGCGCCCAGTTTTTGGACCCAGCCTTGAGTGGTTCGCAGACAAAGATTTGTCGCAATTGCCGAGCAA
>NZ_JBIKIL010000164.1:0-6810 GCF_044361645.1 Limnohabitans sp.
GGCACGGGCCGAGCTCAGAGGCGCTTCGCTTTGCCACATCGCCCGACCCGCGCCGCCCTCCCGCCTTGCTCCGGTTCGCAGGACCTTCCCTTCAGGCGAAGACGCCTGCCGTCTCTTGCATGCGGGCCGACACCTCGCCCAGCTGGTGCAGGCTGTCGCCAAACGTCATGTCGAGTTGCGTCAATTTCTTGAAGTAATGGCTCACGATGTACTCGTCGGTGACAGCGATGCCGCCATGCAGCTGCACCGCTTGTTGGCCGATGAAGCGCATGGACACGCCCAGCTGGTACTTGGCACGGGCCAAGGCGCGGCGGCGCTCGTCGGCGGGCGCATGCAGTTTCAGGCTGGCGTAGTAGCTCATCGAGCGGCCCAACTCCAGCTGCATTTTCATGTCGGCCACGCGGTGGCGCAGGGCCTGAAAGCTGGCAATGGCCACACCGAACTGCTTGCGCGTGTTCATGTAGTCCACGGTGATGGCCAAGGTTTTGTCCATCACGCCCACCGCCTCGGCGCAGGTGCAGGCGATGCCGATGTCCACCGCTTCTTCCAAGGCGCTCAGGCCATTGAGCGTGATCAGCTGCGCGGGGGCATGCTTGAGCACCACTTCGGCAGCGCGCGAGCCGTCTTGTGTGCCATAGGCTTGTGTGCTCACGCCGTTGGCGCTGCGCTCCACCAAAAACAAAGCGATTTGGCCATTCACGGTGGCTGGCACCACGAAGGCGTCGGCTTGGTCACCGATGGCCACCAGGCTCTTGGTGCCGCTCACGGTCCATGCACCGCCCGATTCGGTGGCAATTGTTGCGCAGCGCTCCAGTTGGTAACGGGCACCGCGCTCTTGCTGCGCCAGCACGACGATGGCTTCGCCTGCCGCCATGCGCGGCAGCCATGCCGCTTGCAGCGCAGTCGGGGCGTGGGTTTGCAGCGTGGCGCTCGAAATCAAGGTTTGGGTCAGGGGTTCGAGCACGATGCCGCGCCCCAACTCTTCCATGGTGACCATGGCTTCGGTCGGGCCCATGCCCATACCGCCGTGGTCTTCGCTCACATACAGGCCCGTCAGGCCCAGTTCGGCCAGCTCGGTGTAGGCGTCGCGGTCAAAGCCGCCGGCCGCCACGATGGCGCGGCGGCGCTCGAAGTCATAGCCTTTGTCCACCCATTTGCGCACCGCGTCGCGCAGTTGTTCTTGGTCGTCAGAAAAATCGAAATCCATGTGTCTCTCCTTAACCCAGAACTGTCTGGGCGACGATGTTGCGTTGCACTTCGTTGCTGCCGCCGTAAATGGTGGTCTTGCGCATGTTGAAGTAATTGGCCGCCAAGGGCGCGTTGGCCACCACGCCGCCTGGGAAGTTGCCTTGCCAGCCTGCGTCCATGGCTTCGAAGATGAAGGGCAGGGCAAAGGGGCCTGCGGCTTGCATCATCAGCTCGGTGTAGCGCTGCTGAATTTCGCTGCCCTTGATCTTGAGCAGGCCCGCAATGTCGAGCGAGTTTTTGCCCGATTTTTCGGCGGACAAGACACGCAGCACCAACATCTCTAAGGCCACGATGTCGACTTCGAGCTTGGCGATTTCGTCGCGAAAGCGCAGATCGTCGTACACGCCTTCGGCTTTGGCCACGCGTTTTAAGCGCTCCAGCTCGCGTTTGGCGCGGTTCACGTCGGCGATGTTGGTGCGCTCGTGGGCCAGCAGGTGCTTGGCGTAGTTCCAGCCCTTGTTTTCTTCGCCCACCAGGTTCTCGGCGGGCACTTCGACGTTGTCAAACCAGACCTCGTTGACTTCGCATTCGCCGTCCAGCAGCTTGATGGGGCGCACCGTGATGCCGGGCGACTTCATGTCGATCAAGAGGAAAGAGATGCCGGTTTGGGGTTTGCCTTCGGTGCTGGTGCGCACCAGGCAAAAAATCCACTCGCCATACTGGCCCAAGGTGGTCCAGGTTTTTTGGCCGTTCACGATGTATTTGTCGCCCACCCGCTCGGCGCGGGTTTTGAGGGATGCCAAGTCCGAGCCTGCGCCCGGTTCGCTGTAGCCCTGGCTCCACCACACTTCACCGCTGGCGATGCCGGGCAAAAAGCGCTGTTGCTGCTCGGCATTGCCAAAGGCCATGATCACGGGGGCCACCATCACCGGGCCAAAGGGCACGACGCGGGGGGCACCGGCCAAGGCGCATTCTTCTTCAAACAAATGCTTTTGCACGGCGCTCCAGCCGGGGCCGCCAAACTGCGTGGGCCAGCCCCAGCCCAGCCAGCCTTTTTTGCCCAAAATCTTGGACCAGGCCTGCATGTCTTCGCGTGTCAGGCGCATGGCGCTGTGTACTTTTTGGGCAATGTCAGCGGGCAAGTTTGCCTTGACCCAGCTGCGGATCTCGTCGCGGAACGCGAGTTCGTCGGGGGTGAATGCCAAATCCATGGGGTGTTCTCTCAAAATCAAACGGTCGTGCTTTTTATCATGCGCCAGCCGTTTGGGTTTGTCCTTGGTGCGACAAATGCGGGGATGCCCAAGGCCTGCAGAGATAATTCAGGCGTTCATGAAAAACATCGTCATCTTGATTTCTGGCTCGGGCTCCAACATGGCCGCCATCGTGCGGGCCGCTGAGCAGGGCCGTTGGGCTGAACGCCTGAACACCCGGGTGGCCGCCGTGCTGAGCAACCGGGCCGATGCCCAAGGCCTGGCCTTGGCCCAAGCGCACGGCATTGCCACCGCCGTGCTGGACCACAAGGCCTTTGCCCATCGCGACGCTTTTGATGCGGCCCTGATGGCCGAGATCGATCGGCATGCGCCCGCCCTGGTGTTGCTGGCAGGCTTTATGCGCATCTTGACTCCCGCTTTTGTCGCGCACTACGCCGGGCGCTTGCTCAACATCCACCCCTCTTTGTTGCCCGCTTTTCCCGGTCTGAACACGCACCAGCGGGCGCTGGACGCGGGCTGCCAGTTTGTGGGGGCCACGGTGCACCAGGTCACGACCGAGCTGGACCATGGCGGCATCTTGGCCCAAGCGGTGGTGCCGGTGTTGCCGGGTGACACGGCCGACACCTTGGCGGTGCGTGTGCTCAGTCAAGAGCACCTGATCTACCCCCAGGCCGTGGCGCACTTTTTGGCTTAATCTCCGATGCGTTCAAAGCGCGGCTGAAATGTCCCGTTGAATTGGGCCAGCTCGGCAAACATGGCCGCAGGCCTGACCCACAGGCCTTGTTCGCCATAAAGGGCTTGGTAAAGCGTCATGGGCTGCAGGTCTTCGCTGTGGCGCACGGTGCCCAGCACACGGTAATGGCCGCCTTTGTAATGACGGTACAAACCCAGTGGCGTTTCAAGCAGGGGTGGCAAATTTTCTGACATGGTTTTCCTTGTGTGTTTTTTCACAGGGGGAGGAGGTGGGACAATGCGCCCCCTATGCATCCAAAAGCCCTTTTAGAGGCCTGCGCCGATCTGGTCAGGCAAGTCCTTCAATTTGAACACCCCGCCGATGCGGTGGTGTCGCGCTATTTCCGCGAACACCGCTCGCTGGGCCCCCGCGAACGCGCCACGCTGGCCGAGACCGCTTTTGCGGTGCTGCGCAAAAAGCTGCTGTTCGAGCAGTTGGCCCGCTCGGGCTCTGGCCCCAAAGAGCGCAAGCTGGCGATTTTGGGCTTTTTTGGCCCGCGTGATTTTTTGGCCGCTGCCCTGAACGAGACCGAAAAGAAATGGTTGGCCACCTGCGACGCCATTCCAGCCGATGCCCTGATGGCCCCGCACCGCCACAACCTGCCCGAGTGGATGGCGCAAGCCCTGCAAGCCCAATTGGGCGACGACTTTTGGGCTTTGGCGGAACATTTGCAACAGCCTGGCACGCTCGATTTGCGCGTCAACATGCTCAAGGCCAAACGCAGCGAGGTGCAAAAAGAATTGGCCCAAGCGGGCATCGCTTCAGAGCCCACGCCTTACTCGCCTTGGGGCCTGCGTTTGCAAGGCAAGCCCGCGCTGCAAAAAACCGACGCCTTCACCCGGGGCGCGATTGAGGTGCAAGACGAAGGCTCGCAATTGCTGGCTTTGTTGGTCGACGCGCACCGGGGCGAGATGGTGGTGGACTTTTGCGCTGGCGCAGGGGGTAAAACGCTGGCGCTAGGCGCGTCCATGCGCAGCACCGGGCGTTTGTACGCGTTTGACGTGTCGGGCCACCGCCTGGATGCGCTCAAACCCCGCATGGCGCGCAGTGGCCTGTCCAACGTGCACCCGGCGGCGATTGCGCACGAGCGCGACGACCGCGTCAAGCGCTTGGCCGGCAAGATCGACCGCGTGCTGGTCGATGCGCCTTGCTCGGGCCTGGGCACTTTGCGCCGCAACCCCGACTTGAAGTGGCGGCAAAAGCCCCAAGCGGTGCAAGAGTTGACCGAGAAACAATCGGCCATCTTGCAAAGCGCGGCACGCATGCTCAAGTCAGGTGGGCGCTTGGTGTACGCCACCTGCAGTGTGTTGCCCGAAGAAAACGAGCGCATCGCCCAGGCCTTCAGCGCGGCCCATCCTGAGTTTGTGCCTTTGAATGTGGCCCAAGAGCTGGAGCGGCTCAAAGTGCCTGATGCCGCCAGCCTGTGTTCGCCTGCAGCTGTGGCTGAGCCCCAGGCCGACGCCCCCTTGGCGGGCCTTTATTTGCGTTTGTGGCCGCATCGGCACGCCACCGATGGTTTTTTTGCGGCGGTTTGGGTCAAAAAGTAATGGTTTCGAATTGCTTCCTTCGGGGTCAGTTTGAAAACTGCTGTCCTTTTGCAGCCGTAAAACTTAAAATCAAACAATGGCCTCGCCTGAGGCTGATGTAGAAAGAAATCTCATGATGCTGCCTGACGAGGCTTTTTTGGATGCCGTGATTCATTGGATGGGTTTCGGCTTGTTTGATTTTTCTTGGTGGCAAATGGTGCTGATCACACTGGGTTTGACCCACATCACCATTGCCAGCGTGACGATTTTCTTGCACCGCCACCAGGCGCACCGCGCCTTGGATTTGCACGCCATCCCCTCGCACTTTTTCCGCTTTTGGCTGTGGCTGACCACCGGCCAAGTGACCAAAGAGTGGGCCGCCATTCACCGCAAGCACCACGCCAAGTGCGAGCAGGCCGAAGACCCGCACAGCCCCCATGTGCACGGCATCAAGACCGTGTTGTTCACGGGTGCAGAGCTGTACCGCAAAGAGTCCAAAAACCTGGACACCCTCAAACGCTATGGCCACGGCACGCCCGATGACTGGATTGAGCGCCAGCTCTACAGCCGTTTTTCTTGGCAAGGCGTGGCCTTGATGCTGATCATTGACGTGGCCTTGTTCGGTTTCCTGGGCCTGACGGTCTGGGCGGTGCAAATGGCTTGGATTCCGGTCACGGCTGCGGGCATCATCAACGGCGCCGCGCACTTTTGGGGTTACCGCAACTTTGAGGCGCATGACGCCAGCACCAATATTTCACCTTGGGGTATCCTGATTGGTGGCGAAGAGTTGCACAACAACCACCACACCTACCCCACATCGGCCAAGTTGTCGGTCAAGCCCTACGAGTTCGACATCGGCTGGTTGTACATCCGAAGCCTTGAAATCATGGGTTTGGCCACCGTCAAAAAAACCCCACCCCGCTTGGCTTACGGCGACATTCGCCCGGTGGCCGACGAAAAGACGCTGGAAGCCCTGATTGCCAACCGCTACGAAGTCATGGCCGGTTACGCCCGCCATGTGCGCACCGTGCTGCAAGAAGAGGCGGGCAAACTCAAGCTAGATGCCGATGCCGTGCAAACGGCCAAGCGCTGGTTGCACCGGGATGCCGCAAAAGTGCCTGCCGCCGCGCAAGCGTTGCTCAAACAAGCCCGCGCTGCCAGCCCGGTGCTCGACAAAATGGTGCAAATGCGTGAAGAGCTGAGCCAAATTTGGCTCAACACCTCGCATTCACGCGAGCAACTCGCGGCCGATCTGCAAGCCTGGTGCCGCCGAGCTGAAGACAGTGGCATTGCGGCATTGCGCGACTTCTCGGTGAAGTTGCGTGCGGTGCGCCAAACCGCCTGAGCACCGTTCTGGGCGCGTTGAGCCACAAGGGCCTGCGGGCCCTTTTTTTAGTCTTGGGCCTGCGGGCCCTTTTTTTAATCCTGGGCCTGCGGGCCCTTTTTTTTAGTCTTGGGCCTGCGGGCCCTTTTTTTAGTCCTGGGCCTGCGGGCCCTTTTTTTAGTCCCGGGCCTGCGGGCCCTTTTTTTAGTCCCGGGCCTGCGGGCCCTTTGCACATGCCAGAGCCTGTGGGGCTTTTTCCCACAGACTGGGGCACTTTGTCATGCTGACCGTTTTGCTGGAGGTTAGATGCGGCGCAAGAAAAAATCAGGCAACAAAAAACCCGCCAGAGGCGGGTTTTTTCGTCGAAACCAGACCGAATCACTTCAGTTTGATTTCCTTGTACTGAACGTGCTTGCGAGCTTTGGGGTCGAACTTCATGATCGACATCTTCTCGGGCATGGTTTTTTTGTTTTTGCTGGTCGTATAAAAGTGACCAGTCCCCGCTGTGGACTCCAGCTTGATTTTTTCGCGTCCGCCTTTGCTTGCCATGGTGTGTAGCTCCTAATGTTCTGGGTTTAGGCTTGACCGCGTGCGCGCAGGTCAGCGAGCACGGCATCGATGCCGTTTTTGTCGATCAGGCGCAAAGCCGCGCTGGAGACGCGCAGTCGCACCCAACGGTTTTCTGTCTCAACCCAGAAACGACGGTATTGCAGGTTCGGCAGGAACCGGCGCTTGGTTTTGTTGTTGGCGTGGGAAACGTTGTTCCCGGTCATTGGGCCTTTGCCCGTTACGTCGCAAACGCGTGCCATGTGGACACTCCGATACTTT
>NZ_JBIKIL010000060.1:0-22397 GCF_044361645.1 Limnohabitans sp.
AGCCATTAAAATTTAAAACCTTGCTTAGGTGTTTGTATTGGAAAAATTGACATTTTTACTCCTTCTTTGGCGCTAAGGCCAAAATCAATTCTTACAGGATAGCCGTCAATTTCTCTGACAGTTATCGTTAATTCAGAGTCTTCCTTGTCTTTCTTGACCTTGGTGAATTGAATAATTGGAACCCGTTGATTGTTGACTACGAACGTTCCTTTTTTCGAAATAAAATCTGTTTTATAGATTTTCTTTGCATCGAGTAAATTAATAGAAATTGCGTTCGGTATAAATTTGGAGTCAACCCATAAATAGGGCAGACTGTTCATGTCCGTAACATTTCCTTCAATTTGAAGCTCTTTAACAAACTGATTATTTTTTAAAAAAGTAACCTTCTTTTTGGAAGGCAGATAGGAGGTGGCATTTAAATCCATCTTGCTGCCACGTTTTTCACTAATAATTAAGCCTTGTAACCCCCCCTTGGTAACGATGCCTGACGATTGCCGAATTATTTTGTCTAAACTTGAAACCAGGGAAATCGCTTTAGGTATCTCAATTGAGGAAGAAAGAGTATAAATTTTTCCGTCCGATTTGATTTCGTGTGTGAAATTTTCAAATCTTATTTCGCTGCCCACGACTTTGGCTGCAAACTTTGTGGTGGCTGATGAGTCTTTATTTGGATTAAGTTGTATTATTAATCCATATTCAATATTTAATTCTCTGAACGTGTTTTGAAGCGTTGATGCTGATACTGGAAGGATCAGGAAAATAAAAGAAGAAAAAACAAAAAAAATAAATTTTTTCATATTGTCGCGTGACCTATTCAATGTGCTGTAAATTCAAGATGAAATGTGCTTTTTTTTACTTGGCGGATTCAAAAGTGAAGTACAACAACCTGGATTGCAATCGATTTGATCGGCGAGTTGTGGGCTGTTCATTATCAGTTCACGATAGACCGACGCGGGTGATTATAGCCCTAAGCCCTTAGGGGCGCGGTGGCTGATTTAGTGGCGATTGTGTCCAGCCTCATAAGCATATGACTTAAGGATAATGAATTGTTTTCGCACCGGAGCGATTATGGCTCAGATTTTTGATAACTTATAGCGGGCTCAAATTTTGAGCCACCAGCGTATAAAGTCATGCTCTGAAAAGCTCAACTCAGCTTCTTCATCAACAAAGCATTCACCTGCGCCGGATTGGCCTTGCCCTTGCTGGCTTTCATGATGGGGCCGACCAAGCCGTTCAGGGCTTTGGCATTGCCCGCCTTGAACTCTTCCACGTTTTTGGGGTTGGCAGCCAAGACGTCGTCGATGATCTTTTCCAGCTCGCCGGTGTCGTTCATCTGTTTGAGGCCCTTGGCTTCGATGAGGGCGTCGACATCGGCTTCGCTACCGGAGGGGCCTTCTTTGTTCCACAGACCTTCAAACACCTGCCGCGCTGCGTTGTTGCTGATGGTGTTGTCGTTGATGCGGCCGATCAGGGCGGCCAGTTGCGCGGCGCTCACCGGCGCTTGCTCAATCGTCATCTCGCTGGCGTTCAAGCGGCGCGAGACTTCGCCCATGATCCAGTTGCTGGCCAGTTTGGGCTGGCCGCAGGCAATGGCTGCGGCTTCAAAGTAGGCGGCGACCGCCTTGCTTTGCGTCAGCTGTGTGGCGTCGTATTCGGGCAGGGCGTAGTCTTTGACGAATCGCTCGGCCATCACGCGGGGCAACTCGGCCATTTCGCTTTTCACGCGCTCGACCCAGTCGCGGCTGATCACCAAAGGCGGCAGGTCCGGGTCGGGAAAGTAGCGGTAGTCGGCGGCGTCTTCTTTGGTGCGCATGGCGCGGGTCTCGCCCGTGTCGGGGTCGAACAGCACCGTGGCTTGTTGGATGGCGCGGCCGTCTTCGATTTGCTCGATCTGCCAGCGCACTTCATAGTCAATGGCTTGCTGCATGAACTTGAAGCTGTTCAGGTTCTTGATCTCGCGGCGCGTGCCCAACTCGCCACCGGGTTTGCGCACCGACACGTTGGCGTCACAACGGAAACTGCCTTCTTGCATGTTGCCGTCGCAGATGCCGATCCAGGTCACGATTTTGTGCAGCTCTTTGGCGTAGGCCACGGCTTCGTCGCTGCTGCGCATGTCGGGCTGGGTCACGATTTCCAGCAGCGGTGTGCCCGCGCGGTTCAGGTCGATGCCGGATTGGCCCCGTCCATCTCCGATGGACGCTCCCAAGCTCGAATCCTCGTGCAGCGATTTGCCCGCGTCTTCTTCCAGGTGGGCGCGCTCTAAGCGCACGGTTTTGCGCACGGTCTCTTTGCCTTCTTCCAAAAAGAAGGACACCTCACCGCCTTGCAACACCGGGATCTCAAATTGGCTGATCTGGTAGCCCTTGGGCAGGTCGGGGTAAAAGTAGTTTTTGCGCGCAAAAATGCTGCGCTCGGCGATGTGCGCGTTGATGGCCAGGCCGAACTCGATGGCACGCTCCACCGCGCCGATGTTCATCACCGGCAGCGTGCCGGGCAGGGCCATGTCCACCGCGCAGGCTTGTGTGTTGGCCTCGGCACCAAAGGCGGTGGGGGCGCGGCTGAAAATTTTGCTTTGGGTGGAGAGTTGGGCGTGTGTTTCGAAGCCGATGACGACTTCGTAGCCTTGGACGAGTTTGCTCATGGTGTGTTGATCCGTTGAATCACAAATGGCCTGTGGCCGTCACTGCGAGTGGCGCATGCGACAAGGCAGACCTGGATCGCCGCGCTTCGCTCGCGATGACAATGGCCACGTTCATGCCACGTTGCCCGGCTTTTGCAGGTGCCAATCGGTGGCTTGCTGCAAGCGGTGTGCGGCGTTCAGCAATTGGGCTTCCTTGAAATAGTTGCCAATCAGTTGCATGCCCACGGGCATGTTGCCCGAGCCAAAGCCAGCAGGCAAGCTCATGCCGGGCAAGCCAGCCAGCGAGGCGGGCAGGGTGAAGATGTCGGCCAGGTAGTCGGCCACCGGGTCATTGGCGTTTTCGCCCAACTTCCAGGCGACAGACGGGGCCACGGGGCCGGCGATCACGTCGCATTCCTTGAACGCGTTTTGAAAGTCGTCAGCAATCATGCGGCGGATTTTTTGCGCCTGCAAATAATAGGCGTCGTAGTAGCCGTGGCTGAGCACGTAAGCGCCGGTCATGATGCGGCGTTTGACCTCGTTGCCAAAGCCTTCGGAGCGGGTTTTTTTGTACATGTCCACCAGGTCGGTGTAGTCCTTGGCGCGGTGACCGAACTTCACGCCGTCAAAGCGGCTCAGGTTGGAGCTGGCTTCGGCCGGGGCAATGATGTAGTAGACGGGAATGGACAGCTCGGTGCGCGGCAGGCTGATAGGCACCAGCTTGACGCCCAGCTTTTCATACTCGAGCAAAGCGCCGTCCAGCGCAGCGCGCACATCGGGGTGCAGGCCTTCGCCAAAAAACTCTTTGGGAATGCCAATGCGCAGGCCTTCAATCGAGTGGTTCAAATTTGCGCTGAAGTCTTCAGCGGGCATGTCCAGCGAGGTCGAGTCGCGGTCCAGGTCGGGGCCGCACATGGCGCTGAGCAAGAGGGCGCAGTCTTCGGCGCTGCGTGCCATGGGGCCCGCTTGGTCCAAGCTGGAGGCAAAGGCGATCATGCCGTAACGGCTGGCGCGGCCATAGGTCGGCTTGATGCCGGTGATGCCACAAAAGCTGGCGGGCTGGCGGATCGAGCCGCCGGTATCGGTGCCAGTCGCTGCGGGTGTCAGACGTGCCGCCACCGCCGCGGCGCTGCCGCCCGATGAGCCGCCGGGCACGCGGGTCGTGTCCCAAGGGTTGGTCACGGTGCCATAGGCCGAGTTTTCGTTGGCCGAGCCCATGGCGAACTCGTCGCAATTGAGCTTGCCCAAGCTGGCCATACCCGCTTGCGCCAAGCGCTGCACCACGGTGGCATCAAAGGGCGAGCGGTAGCCGCTCAGGATTTTGGAGCCTGCGGTGGTGGCGAAATCGCGGGTAACAAACACGTCTTTGTGCGCCACGGGCACGCCTTCAAGCGGGCCGGCGGTGCCAGTGGCCAGTTTGGCGTCCGAGGCGCGGGCCTGGGCCAGCGTGACTTCGCTGTCGATGTCCAAAAAGGCGTTGTGTGGGTTGCCGCCTGCGCGCGCCAAAAAACGGGTCGCCACTTCGACGGCGCTGACTTGTTTGGACTTTAAAAGTTCGGCCAGCGCTTTCACGCTCAAGTTGTGCAGATCACGCATGGCTTACTCGATGACTTTGGGGACCAAGAACAGGCCGCGCTCGACGGCGGGGGCGCTTTGCTGGTTCAGATCGCGTTGGTTGGTCTCGCTGGCCACGTCGGGGCGCAGGCGCAGCGTGATGTCCTGAATGGCGGCCACGGGGTGGGCCATCGGCTCGATGCCGGTGGTGTCCACCGCCTGCATGGCTTCAACCATGCTAAAAAAGCCATTGATTTGCGTGCGCATGCGCTCAGCTTCCTCGGTTTTGAGTTCCAGCCGGGCGAGGTTGGCGATCCGGGCAATATCCTGTGGGGTCAACGACATGGTTAAAAAGGTTTAGGGTAGGGTGTTTTTCGGTGCATTGGGCAGCCCTGGGGCCGCGAAAAGACAGGGGCATCGGGTATTATCCTGTGTTTGCTGAATGGCTCAGAATGCCTTGCCAAGCACCCATTTTCATACACCCCGTTTGACCGATGTGCCGCCCAATGGCTGGTTTGCGCCAGCGCATCGGGTTGGAGCACCAAAGGATTTGCATGTTTTCCTCTTTCCGCCGTTATTTTTCCAGCGACCTGGCCATTGACTTGGGCACAGCCAATACCTTGATTTTTGTGCGCGACAAAGGCATCGTGCTCGATGAACCTTCTGTCGTTGCGATTCGCCACGAAGGCGGGCCGCAGGGCAAAAAAACCCTGCAAGCTGTCGGCCACGAGGCCAAGGCCATGTTGGGCAAGGTGCCCGGCAACATTGAGGCCATTCGCCCCATGAAGGACGGCGTGATCGCCGACTTCACGGTGACCGAGCAAATGCTCAAGCAGTTCATCCGCATGGTGCACCCGCGCAGCACGTTTCGCCCCAGCCCTCGCATCATCATTTGCGTGCCTTGCGGCTCGACCCAGGTGGAGCGCCGCGCCATTCGCGAGTCGGCATTGGGCGCTGGTGCCTCCGAGGTTTACCTGATTGAAGAGCCCATGGCCGCAGCCATCGGTGCCGGTTTGCCGGTGTCGGCTGCATCCGGCTCGATGGTGGTGGACATCGGCGGTGGCACGACCGAGGTGGGGGTCATTTCTTTGGGCGGCATGGTCTACAAAGGCAGCGTGCGCGTGGGGGGGGACAAGTTTGACGAGGCCATCATCAGCTACATCCGCCGCAACTATGGCATGTTGATCGGTGAGCCCACGGCCGAGTCGATCAAGAAAAACATTGGGTCAGCCTTTCCGGGCAGTGAAGTCAAAGAGATGGAAGTCAAGGGCCGCAACCTGTCGGAGGGCGTGCCGCGCAGCTTCACCATCAGTTCCAACGAAATTCTGGAAGCCCTGACCGATCCGCTCAATCAAATTGTTTCGGCCGTCAAAACCGCGCTGGAGCACACCCCCCCCGAGTTGGGTGCCGACATCGCCGAGCGCGGCATGATGCTCACCGGCGGTGGCGCTTTGCTGCGCGACCTGGACCGCTTGCTGGCCGAAGAAACGGGCTTGCCCGTGTTGGTGGCCGAAGACCCGCTGACCTGTGTGGCACGGGGTTGCGGCATGGCGCTGGAGCGCATGGACCAGCTGGGCAGCATCTTCACCAGCGAGTAAGCCCCTTCCAGGAGCGGCCAAGCGGTTTTCTGACTTTCTCATGCCCCCTTTCCGGTGCAATTGATCCATGGCCCTGGATACGTTTGAGCGCAGCACACCGCCGATTTTTCGGCCAGGCCTGTCGACGACTTCAAAAATGCTTTTGTTGGGCTTGTTGGCGGTGTTGTTGATGGCGGCAGATCACCGATTGCACATTTCGCAACCATTGCGTTCGGCGGTGGCATTGGTTTTGGCTCCTATGCAATGGTTGTCCTTGCAGCCTGGCCGATTGATCCGCACCAGCGCGCATTACTTTGGCAACTTGGACGAGGCGCAAGATGCCATTGCGCTGTACCAAAGCCGCACCATTGCCCAAGCGCAGCGCTTGCAGCAAGTGGAGCAGTTGAATCAAGAAAATGCACACCTGCGCCAATTGCTCGACTTGCGTACGCAAACCGCGGGTCCGGCCAAGGCGGTGCAGGTGCTTTATGTCACCGCCGATCCGTACACCCGTCGGGTGGTGGTGGACCGGGGCCAACTTGCGGGCATTGTTCGTGGCTCTGCGGTGATTGACACGGCGGGTGTGGTGGGACAGGTCACACGTGTTTACCCCTTGACCAGCGAAGTCACTTTGTTGATTGACCGCAGTCAAAGCATTCCGGTCATGAACACCCGCACAGGCAGTCGCCATGTGGCCAGCGGGGACCCGTTCACCTTTGGCGGCTCTTTGGACTTGAAGTTTGTGCCGGCAGGGGCCGATGTGCAAAAGGGCGACTTGCTGACCACCAGCGGCATTGATGGGGTGTACCCGGCAGGCTTGCATGTGGGCCGCATTTTGCGTGTCGACCGGCAGGCTGACTCCACCTTTGCTCGGGTCCATGCGGTGCCCATGGCCAGCGAGCGCGGACGGCATTTGTTGGTGCTGGTGCCGGTGCAAGATTGGCCCGATGCGGCGGCCTCTTTTGGGCCTGCAACGGGAGCAGTGGGTACTGGTAAAGGCAAGGCATCTGCAGCAGCAGGGGTGGGCAAGGAGATAAAACCATGATCATGCCTGCGGGTCGCCCCTTGCTATTGCCTGCCAATCCCAAGTTCATTGCGTTGACGTTTTTGTTGGCCTTGCTGTTGAACATGTTGTTGGGCTTGTTGAGTTGGAATGGGCTGCCCGATGTGCTGGCCATTGTCTTGGTGTTCTGGTCGGTGCACCAACCTCGGCGCGTGGGTTTGGTGTTGGCTTTTTTGCTGGGCTTGGCCATGGATGTGCACGAGTCGGCGTTGATGGGCCAAAACGCTTTGTCTTACGTGGTGTTGTCGGGCATGGCCGCATTGGCGCAGCGGCGTTTGCTGTGGTTTCCGCTGCGCGAGCAAGCTTTGCAAATACTGCCACTGTTTTTGGCAGCGGCTGTTGTGGAGTGGCTCTCGCGCTTGATTGCGCATGGCGCTTGGCCCAATTGGACCCAGTTGCCAAGCCCTTTTTTGCAAACGCTGCTGTGGCCTGTCGTGGGCGCTTTGTTGCTGGCCCCCCAGCGACGGGCGTTTGAGCGTGACGATATACGGCCGCTGTGACCATGACTTTGCACATGCCTTCGCTGTCGGAGTTGCGCGACACACGCATGGAAATCGACCGATTTCAAGGCCGCGTGGTGGTGGTTCAGTGGCTGGTCTTGTTGTGCTTTATTTTGTTGGCCACGCGCTTGGTGTACCTGCAAATTTTTCGCCACGACGACTTGATGGCGCAGGCCGAAAGCAACCGCACCGCTGTGCTGCCGACGGTGCCACCAAGGGGCAATATTTTTGACCGCAACGGTTTGGTTTTGGCCAACAATTATTCGGCCTATACCTTAGAGATCACGCCCTCTAAGGTGACAGATTTGGAAGTGACCATCGATGAGTTGGCGCAGTTGGTAGACATTCAGACCCGCGATCGCCGACGCTTCAAGCGCTTGCGCGAGGAGTCCAGGAGCTTTGACTCGCTGCCCATTCGCAACCGCTTGAGCGATGAAGAGGTGGCCCGATTCAGTGCGCAGAGCTACCGCTTTCCGGGCGTAGAAATTAAGGCCCGCCTGTTCCGGCAATATCCTTATGGCGAGGTGGCCAGCCATGTGATCGGCTACATCGGCCGCATCAACCAGAGCGACAAAGAGCGCATCGAGGAAAACGACGACACGGCCAATTACAGGGGCACTGAGTACATCGGCAAATTGGGGGTCGAGCGGCACTACGAACGCGAGCTGCATGGCATCACGGGCATCAACCAAGTGGAGACGTCAGCGGGTGGACGAGCCATCCGAAGCCTGTTCAACCGGCCAGCCGTGCCCGGAAAGAACGTGGTTTTGTCGATCGACATCCAGTTGCAAAAATTGGTTGAAGACCTGTTTGGCAACCGACGCGGGGCCTTGGTTGCGCTGGACCCGAAGACAGGCGACGTGCTGGCTTTTGTGAGCAAGCCGACATTCGATCCCAATTGGTTCGTGGATGGCATCGATGTGGACAACTGGAAAATGCTCAACGAATCGATTGACAAACCCTTGCTGAACCGGGCGTTGCGCGGCACCTACCCGCCGGGTTCGACTTACAAGCCTTTCATGGCTTTGGCAGCCCTGAGCACGGGCAAGCGCAAGGCCAACACGGTGGTCTACGACACCGGATCGTGGACCTACGGCGGGCATACTTTTCGCAGCCATGGCGACGGCGGCCTTGGCCCGGTTGACATGCTCACATCCATTGTCAAGTCGAGCAATGTTTACTACTACGCGCTGGCCAATGATTTGGGGGTGGATGCTATCCATGACTTCATGCGGCCACTGGGCTTTGGCCAAATCACGGGCATCGACTTGCCTGGTGAAGTGCGCGGCATCCTGCCCAGCACCGAGTGGAAACGCAACTATTTCAAAAATCCCGAGCAAAAGAAATGGTTTGGCGGCGAGACCATATCGCTTGGCATTGGCCAAGGCTACAACACCTTCACCATGCTGCAGTTGGCTTCGGCCACCGCCACATTGGCCAACCATGGGGTTCAATTCAAACCGCATGTGGTCATGGCCACTCAAGACGCAGTGACGCACACGCAAACACAGGCGTTTGCCCAACCACCGCTGGATTTGGGCTACAAAAGCGAGCACTTGGATGTGGTCCGTCAGGGCATGGCGGGTGTGGTGACCTCGGGCACTTCAGCGCGTGTTTTTGAGGGTGCGGCCTACACCAGTGCGGGCAAAACGGGCACCGCCCAAGCCGTGACGATTGGGCAAAAAGACAAATACGATGCGAGCAAGTTGTCTGAGTACCAGCGTGACCATGCTTTGTACATGGCTTACGCGCCGGCCGAAGCGCCGCAGATTGCGCTTGCCGTGGTGGTTGAAAACGCGGGTTTCGGTGCGGCCTCTGCTGCGCCCATAGCAAGGCGTGTTTTTGACTACTGGCTGTTGGGTCAATACCCCAGCGTGGAGGACATCGCAGCGACCCAAAAAGGCCAGTCATCCAAACCGATAGGCAAGCCAAGGGCCAAGCAAGATGTGCCCTTGATTGAGCCTGCCGCCCCGCCTGTGCAGGTGCCGCCAGCACGTTGATGCCGTGTCGCTTGCCAAAACATCAGGGCGGGCCAGCACAGTGCCGTAAGCGGTGGCGGCAGGTTGGCCGCTGGGGTCATCGGTTGGCGTAAACCGTGTCCAAACGGGCAAAACCTTTGATCTCTATGGGGTTGCCAAACGGGTCCATGAAAAACATGGTCCATTGCTCGCCAGGCTGGCCCTCAAAACGCAAATGCGGCGGCACCACAAATGCCATGTTGGCCGCTTGCAGGCGATCGGCCAGATGTTGCCAATCGTCCCTTTGCAAGACCAAACCAAAGTGCGGCATGGGCACCAAGTGCTCGCCCACGTGGCCTGTCAGGCTGGTTTTGAAAGGCTCACCCAGGTGCAGCGAAATTTGGTGCGAAAAAAAGTCAAAGTCCACCCAAGTCTGGGTGGAGCGGCCTTCTTGGCAACCCAGCACACCGCCATAAAAGCGGCGTGCCTCGTCCAAGTCGGTGACATGGAAGGCGAGGTGAAAGAGACTGTTCATGCTGCCAAGCATAGCAGCCAGCCCAGCACTGGGGCTGCCGCAAGCGCCCGAACAAGCCCAGATGCAGGGGCCTGAATGCAGGTGAGGTTCAGACCTGTGTCGGGTCTGCGGCCATCGCGTCGTATTTTTTGAAGTACTTTTTGGCCATGGCCACCAGTTGCGCGTCAGAGGGGTGGTCGCTGGCGATGCTGTCCACGACAGCCGCTGCAATGCCTTTTTGATGGCTTGTGCACCAGTTGCGAAATTCGTTGCGCGCCGAACCGGGTCCAGTCACCAGCACTTCGTGGGCGCCTGTGAGGGCTTGGGCCACCTCGGCATAAAAGACAGCCATGTCACCGGCCTTGCCTTGGTGTTTGTGGTGGCTGCGCGCTGGGACGCGCTGGGCCTGTACGTGCTCACGGTCAAACATGACGACATGGGCTTCTTGGTGGTCCATCCAGACCACAGCATGAAAAGTGCGCATCAAAATCCTGGGTTAAAAAATCAACGGCGCTGCTCGGCCACAGTCTGGCAATCGATGCAGCGTTTGGCGGTCGGGTAGGCGTTCAGGCGTGCAGGCGGAATGGTCACGCCGCAGTCGGTGCACTGGCCATAGGTGCCCGCATGAATGCGTTTCAGTGCGGCTGCCAGGTCTCCCAGCTGGGCGGTTTCGTGTTCGTTCATGGCGAACTCGTCATCGCGTTCAGAAATGGCTTGGGCCCGGTCATCAAAATGGCGCATGTCGTGTTTTGCGGCCATGTCGGCGCGCGAGACCAGGCCGCCGCGCTGCTCGGCGATGCGCTGCAGCAGTTGCGTGCGCTCTTGCAAAAGGCGCTCGCGGTAGAAGGAGGGGCTTGGGGTGCTGGATGGTGTCATGGACTCATCCTAGACACCTGGGGTGACGCGGCATTGATCTGGGTCAACCCCCGCGCCTGCCGGGTCGCCGTCATGGGCAAGGGGTTGATGCGCCTCAAGTGCTCAAGCGCAAGGCCTCAGTTTTTGGTTTTCATGCGCGCCATCATCAATTCCATATTGGCTTTGCGGTCGGCGTTCACGGTTTGCATGTGGGGCCGCTCGCCCATCATTTTCAAGTAGTCGCGCACCGGCAAATCGGCCAGGAAGTCTTTGCCATAAACGACTTTGGTGGCGCTGGCCACCAATGGCAGGTGTGTCACGGCGGCGCAGTCGGCCAGGCTCAAGCTGTTGCCCGCGATGAAGGGCGCGAACTTGGCCAACTTGGCAAAAGCCGCCACGCTCTTTTCGAGCTGCGCTGCGGTTTTCTCTTTCACCGCGTCGCTCACCTTGCCGCCAAAAAAGGCTTCGGGGTACAGGTTGCGTGCGACCAGCTCCAGGTGCAGGTCCAGAAACAGCGCCAATTCGCGCACCTTGGCCGCGGCAAAAGGGTCAGCAGGGATCAAGGGGTTTTGCGGGTACTTTTGCTCAATGTATTCCAGCATCACGGCCGACTCGCACACCGCGCCATCGGGGGTCTTGAGGTAGGGCACTTTGCCCAAGGGGCTGGCTTGGGTATCCGTCGCGCCCACCCAGGCCAACTCTTCTACAAAAGGCACGCCTTTTTCGAGCAAGGCGAGTTTGACTTTGTTGTGGTAGTTGCTGGCTGCAAAGCCGCAGAGTGTGAGCATGGTGACCTCTGGTGGTTTAAAAAAAGCAGCGTAGTGCCTCGATGGGCTTGGGCGGGTCGCCAACATGACGGCGTTTGTATCTGTTGGATTTGTCTGGCAAAAGCATCTTTGCGCTGTTTCGTCAGCGTCGAACAGGATGCGTCTTTTGTGTGGTTCAAGCCGTGTGGTTCAAGCCGTGTGGTTCAGGCCCGCGTCAAGCTCAAAAACGCTGCTTGCACGTCGCTTTGACCGGTCTCGGTCAACAGGTCACTCACCCGGCCTTCATGCCGAACTTGGCCTTGGTGCAGCACGATCACTTTGTCAGCGTTCGCCACCTCCTCGACCAAGTGGGTGGCCCACAGTGTGGCCACGCCTTGGGTGCGCTGCAGCGTTTGCACCGCCTGCAAGAGTTGCACCCGCGAGGCCGGGTCTAGGCCAACGGTGGCTTCGTCCATGAGCAGCACCGCTGGGCGATGCAGCAGAGCGCGCACCAGCTCCACTTTTCGACGATTGCCGCCAGACAAAGTGCGGCAGGCCTGGCGCAAATGGCTCAGCAGTCCCAGACCCTCCAGACCTTGGTGAATGCGTTGCTCGGCCAGGGCGCGGGGAAGGCCGTGCAGGTCGGTGTGAAAGCGCAGGTTCGCTTGCACGCTCAAATCAAGGTCAAGAGCGGGTTGTTGGAAAACCACTCCCAGATGGGTCAGTGCCTGGGGTGCAGCGGTGCGCAGGTCGTGGCCCATGATGTGGATGCTGCCGCTGTCGGGTGCAAACAAACCGGTGAGCAATTGCAGCAATGTGGATTTGCCAGCGCCGTTGGGTCCCAGCAGGACCACGCGCTCACCTGGGGCCAGGCTCAAACTCAAGTTGCGCAGGGCCACGTGGCCTTGGTAGGCTTTCGTCAGCGACACGGCGCGCAAGGGCAAGGCCTGTGGGGGCCGGTCTGAGGTCAGGGTGTCAAAGTTGGCAGAGGTCATTCGGTCAAGAGTTTCATGCGCTGCAGCAATTTTCGTTCGTGTTGGGTGATCTGGATCAGCGACTGTTTGTACGCCAGACTGTCCAGATAGTTGGCCTCTTGGTCATAGCGCTGCAGCTCGGCTATGTGCCTGGCGCTGAACATGGCCGCTTTAAAGGCGTCGTGCAATTGGCCGAGCACCGCTGGGGGGGTGCCTGCAGGCGCTGCCAAGCCCCACGGCGAGTGGAAAACGGCTTGCGCAAAACCCAACTCTTTCATGGTGGGCACTTGCGGCCACCGGGCGCTGCGTTGCTCGCTGAAGACCGCCAGCAGGCGCAATTTGCCCTGCTCGACCCAAGGTGTGAAGCCGGTGGAGTTCACCCCGGCCATGATGTTTGCGCTGGCGAGGGCCAGCATTTGGTCGGTGGTGCCTCTGAAGGGGACGTGGGTGTAGGTGATGTTTTGGGCTCCCAGCAGATCCTCCATGGCCAAGTGCGGGGTGGAGCCGATGCCGGTGGAGCCCAGCATCAATTCGCCCGGACGGGCACGCGCCCAGTCCAGGAGGTCCTGCACCTTCTGCCATGGGCTGTGGCTGGGTACCAGCAGGCCAAAGGTGGTGCCCGAGACCTGCAAGATGGGACTCAAGTCGGTCAGTGGGTCCCAGGGCACTTTGTGCATGAGGGCGTGGCGCAGCACGGGCAGCGGCAATTGGCCAATGGTGTGGCCGTCAGGTGCGGCCGCTTTAAGCAAGGGCGCTACCAGCGTTCCTGCAGCGCCAGGGCGATTGATGACCACCACCGAATGCCCCAAGTGTTGCCCCGCCTCTTCAGCCAGCACCCGCATGCTCAGGTCGGTGCCGCCGCCTGCAGGCCAGGGCACGATGAGCTGGATGGGCTTTTGTGGCCAGCCGCTGCTGGCCTTGCTCCAAGCGGGCCACACCGCCATGCCCAGTGCCATGGCCTGGCGCAAGGCATCGCGGCGGGTGAGGGGGGGCGGGTTTTTCCGTAAAAACTTCATGCCAACGGACTAGCAAAATGCACGCCAGTGGCGACGGCTTTTCAAACAACAAAACAAGGGCGTCCTTGGTCAAAACAAGCTGGCCAGGCAGTTTTTTGGCACAAGACTTGCGGAGGGCTTGGCAGACGCACAGCAAAAGGTGTGTCAAAACGGAGCACTTTTTCCATTTCATCCAGGGGACGTTTTTCATGACTTCAAGCCCACTTTGTGTCGCACGCCTGCCTGCATGGCGCAGATTGACGCTTGCCGCTTTGTTGTGTTGTGCCGGTTGGGTGCAAGCTTCCAGCGTTTATGTGTCCTCTGAGAAAGACAACCAGGTGCTGGTGTTCGATGCCGCAGGCAAGTTGCAATCCAGGATCGATGTGTGCAAGCGCCCGCGCCACATGATGTTCAGCAAAGACCAGTCCAAAATTTATGTTTGCTGTGGTGACAGCAACCAACTCGGCGTGGTGGACCGGGCCAGCGGCAAGATGGTCGACACCGTGGCTTTGGGGAACAGCCCAGAGATCTTTGACCTGAGTCCGGATGGTCAAGTGGTCTATGTCTCCATCGAAGACGACAGTGTGCTCGCTGCTTACAACCTGACCACCAAAAAGCCCCTGTTCGAAGTCAAAACAGGGGGGGAGCCCGAGGGCGTGATGCTCACCCGGGATGGGCAGTTTGCCTACGTCACATCTGAAGAGGCCAATTTGGTCCATTTGGTAGATCTGCGCAGCCAAAAAATCGTCAAGGACATCAAGGTGGGCAACCGCCCACGGCGCTTTGCCGCCTCGCCCGATGGCAGCGAAATATGGGTCAGCAATGAGTTGAGCGCCAACGTCTCGGTGATCGATGCCAAAACCCACACGGTCAAGGGCAACGTTGCTTTCGAGATCAAAGGCATGCGGGCCAATGACATCACGCCGGTGGGCGTGGTCATGACGCGAGACGGCAAGACCGCCTGGGTCAGTCTGGGTCGAGCCAACCATGTGGCCGAGGTCGATGTGGCCACGCGCAAAGTGCGCCGCACCGTGCTGGTGGGCAAGCGGGCTTGGGGCTTGGCCATGAGTCCAGACGAAAAAAAACTGTATGTGACCAATGGCTTGTCCGATGACATGAGCTTGGTGGACACCCAAGCTGGCAAAGCCATCCGCACCGTGGCCGCAGGTCGCGTGCCTCACACACCCTTGGTAAGCCCATGACACTCGGACCAGAGCCACAGCCTCGGGCCGTTGGCCTGCGTGTCATCTGGACAGGCCTGAGCGCGGACGCGATCAAGGCCTGTTTGCTGCCCTGTCTGATGGTCTTCGTTTGGCTGGTCATGGGCTTGACTGCGGTGCCCGCGGCACAGGCTGGCACCCACACGGTGGCCTTGGTGTCGCTGCAAGACGATGCCCGTTACCAAGGTCGCAGGCTGGAGCGGGGCTACCCCGGACACCCGGCAGGGCGACTGCTGCATGCCGTGCAACTGGGGGCGGCAGATGCTGAGGTGGGTTTGCGCGCTGCTGGTCAGTCGATCAAGGTGGTTGAGGCCAGCGCTGGCAGCGCGGCGGATTTGGGCAAGTTGTTGCAACAACTCAAAACCGATCGTGTGGCTTACTGGGTGGTCGATGTCCCTGAGGCCCAATGGGCGCAAGTGGTGCAAATCGCAGGCAGCAGTGCCTTATTGGTCAATGCCAGTGCCACCGCCGATGCCTTGCGGGGCAGCCAATGCGCGGCCATGCTGTTTCACACCTATCCCAGCCAAGCCATGCTGGCGGATGCGCTGGCCCAATACTTGGCCTACCGTGCTTGGCGCAATGCCTTGGTGCTGCAAGGTCCTGAGCCCGCCGACCAACGTCAGGGCGAAGCTTGGCAGCGCGCAGCCAAACGTTATGGCATCAAAACGGTGGGCACCAAAGCGTTCAAACTCTCAGGCGATCCGCGTGAACGCGACTTGGCCAACCCGCGATTGCTCACCAATGACCGCAAGCACGATGTCGTGGCGGTGATGGATGCCGATGGCGAGTTTGCTCGTTTACTGCCCTACGCTACGCAGCAGCCCCGCCCGGTGGTGGGCGCCAATGGTTTGGTGGCTGTGGCATGGCATGCGCAGTGGGAACGCAACGGCGGCCCGCAAGTCAACCGCCGCTTTGCACGCTTGGCCCAGCGCCCCATGGTTGGGCAAGACTGGGCCGCTTGGGTGGCCGTCAAATCCATCGCGGCTCTGGTGAGCGATCACAGCAAAGCCACCTTGCCCGAACAAGCCCGCTTGCTGCGCAGTGGCCAGGTGTTTGTGGATGGGGCCAAAGGACCACGCTTGTCTTACCGTGCTTGGGACGGCCAGTTGCGCCAGCCCTTGTTTTTGAGCCACATGGACGGCGTGGCGGGAACTGCGCCGCTGGACGGCGTCTTGCACCCAGTCGAAGTGATGGACACACTCGGTGTCGATGAAAAAGAAAGCGCATGCAAAGCCAAACCCTGACCGATCCACAAGCGCTTGTCGCCCCGCCAAGCCTTGTCGCACACCTGCTGCGGGCCATGCGGGCTGTGGTTGGGCGCGAGATTCACAAGTTCTTGCGTCAACCCGCACGCTTGGCCTCAGCCTTGGTGCGACCGCTGCTCTGGTTTGTGGTGTTTGCCACCGGTTTCCAGAACGTGTTTGGCGTGTCCATCATCCCGCCCTATGAGACCTACATCGAATACAAGGTTTACATGTTGCCGGGTTTGCTGGGCATGATCGCGCTGTTCAATGGCATGCAAAGCTCGTTGTCGCTGGTGTACGACCGCGAGATGGGCCTGATGCGTTTGCTGCTCACAGCACCCTTGCACCGCGCTTGGTTATTGGGCTTCAAATTGTTGGCGGGCACCAGTTTGTCGGTCTTGCAGATGGTGGTTTTTTTGGGTGTGGCTTACTTGCTGGGGGTGGATGTGCTTGTGCTGAACGCTTTGTTGGCGCTGCCTGCCATGGTTTTGGCTGCCGTGCTCATGGCTTCGATGGGCTTGGTGTTGTCGGTGTATGTGCGCCAGTTGGAAAATTTTGCAGGGGCGATGAACTTCGTGATTTTCCCGATGTTTTTCATCAGCTCGGCCCTGTACCCCCTGTGGAAGTTTGAAGAAGCCGGTGCCTATTGGTTGCACCAGATGGCGCTGCTCAACCCCTTCACACAAGCGGTCGAGACGATGCGTTTTGCCCTGAACGGGCAAATCTACCCCATGGGCTGGGCCGTGGGGGTGCTGGGAACTTTGGCCTTCTTCGCGCTGGCCGTGCGTGGCTACGACCCGCAGCGGGGCTGGATGAAGCAGCGCGGCGCATCGTGAAAAAAATCAAAGGGGGAAAAAATGAACAACTCATGGAGCCGCCGCCGTGCCTTGACCGGGCTGGGTGGCATGCTGGGGGGGGCGGCTTGGGGTCAAGTGGAGGACCCCACAGGGGGTGATCCACTGGGTTCGATGCAGTGGCCGGTGTTGGTCAAAAAGCATCTGGCCGGGACCAACTGGCGCTTCACCGATGAGGTGTTGGTCAAAGGCCCCGAGTTTGCCGAAGATGCGATGAATGTGCCGATCTTGCTTGACGCGCGGGCCTTGGTGCGCACGGCTGGCCCCATTGACATGATCCGCCTGCTTGCCGACCGCAATCCAATCCAGCAAATCCTCGACTTTGAGCCGCTGGGCAGCTGGCCTGTGCTGGCTTTTCGTTTTCGCATGGAGCAAGGCTCGCCCGTGCGCGCCTTGGTGCGCACCCGCGATGGCCGTTGGCATGTGGGGCAGACTTGGGTGAATGCGGCAGGTGGTGGCTGCACTGTGCCTGGCATCACGCGGGCCGACGGTTCCTGGAGCCGAACCCTGGGGCAGGTGCAGGCACGGGTTTTTCGCAACGTCATCGATGGCGGCACCCGCCTGCGCCTGCGCGTGATGCACCCGATGGACACCGGGCTGGTGGCGGGCATCCCGAGTTTTCACATCGAGCAACTGGAGTTGCGCAACCCCCAGGGTCAGCCGGTTTGGCGATTGGCGCTGTCTGAGCCGGTTGCAGAAAACCCTCTTTTGACTCTGGAGCTGGGCGATGCCGTGCGTGGCCCGTGGCAACTCACCGGGCGCGACAACAATGGCAACCGCATTCAAGCGCAGGTGACCGCATGACAAGCAGTGCTGCGGGCTGGGCAGGGATCTTGTTTTGGGCCTTGTTGGGCAAGCCTGCCGGGGCGGTCGATGTGGCGCGGCTCGATTACCAATTGCAGCCACGTTGGCTGGCGCCGAGCACTTGGGTCTTGGAGGGCGCTGTTGATGACTTCAGCCGAGCCAACGGATGCAACATCATCAACACCGCATTTTTGAGCAATGCTGCGGGCACTTTGGTGATCAACACCGGCCCCTCTCGCATGTATGGCGAACAGCAGCGCGCGGCGCTGAACCGCGTCACGGTTCAGCCCGTCAAGCAAGTGGTGAGTCTGAATTTGCACCCCGATTATTTTTTGGGCAACCAAGCTTGGGGCGATGTGCCCACCGCCGCCTTGCCTGGCAGCCGCGCGGGCATGCAGGCCGAGGGCAAGGCTTATGAAGACAACCTGTACCGACTGTGTGGTGACTGGATGCGCGGCACCGAGTTTCGCCCTTCGCGCGAAGACATCCAGCCCGGTCGCTTCGATTGGGGTGACCACGCCATGGAGTGGGTTCGCCTGCAAGGCCACACAGACGATGACCTGGTGCTGATCGATCGCACCACGGGTGTGCTGTTTGCTGGGGGCCTGGTGTTTGCCGAGCGTGTGCCCACGGTGCCTCATGCCCAGCTGGGGCGTTGGATCGCCAGTTTGCAAGTGATGCGCCAGTGGATCACCCAAGGTCAAGTCAAAACGGTGGTGCCCAGCCACGGCCCGGTTCACACCGGCACCCATGGGCTAGACCAGACGCTGGACTGGCTGCAATGGTTGCACACGCGCATGCAGACCAGCGCGGCAAAGGGTCTGGACATTTCGGAAGTCTTGCACCTGCCCATACCCGAGCGCTTTGCCCGGTGGGCGGCCTTGCGGCCAGAGTACTCGCGCAATGTGACCACGTTGTACCCGCGCTATGAGACTGAACAGTTTTCATTGCAGACTGCGCCGACTGTGACACCCCAGTGATCCAAAGTTGAACAGCGCGATGCCCCCGGGGTGTCAAGCTGTTGAACGGGGCTCCCAGAAGCAACATATTTATAAGGGTTAGGCCTGATCTTTGGGCGCGTCCCAATGGCCTTGTTGATGGCACGGTATTTGCCAAGCACAGCACACGACGCATGCCCGCGCAGCAGGACCGGTTGGCAAGTCGTTTATTTTTTTCAACGCTCTGACCCGTCTGTCAACAGGAGACGCCACTGTGAAACACAAACTTTTAAGCCTGCTCGTCATGATGGCCGCCGCGCAAGCGGGGGCTCAAGTGACCAGCGACATGATTGGCAAAGATGCCACCACCACCAACGACGTGCTGTCGTCGGGGCTGGGCACACAGGGGCAGCGCTTTTCGCCACTGACCGACGTGAACGCCAAAAGCATCAGCAAACTGGTGCCCGTGTGGTCCATGTCTTTTGGTGGCGAAAAGCAGCGCGGCCAACAATCACAGCCCCTGATCCACGGCGGCAAGATGTTCGTGACCGCCTCTTACTCCCGCATCTTTGCGCTGGACGCCAAGACCGGTAAAAAACTCTGGAAGTACGAGCACCGTCTGCCCGAAGGCATCATGCCTTGCTGCGACGTGATCAACCGGGGCGCTGCGCTGTTTGACAATTTGGTCATCTTCGGCACGCTGGACGCTCAATTGGTCGCGCTGGACCAAAACACCGGCAAGGTGGTGTGGCGAGAGAAGATCGACGATTACTCTGCAGGCTACAGCTACACGGCAGCACCCTTGATTGCCGATGGCTTGTTGGTGACGGGTTTGTCTGGTGGCGAGTTTGGCGTGGTCGGCCGAGTCGAGGCGCGTGACCCCAAGACCGGAAAAATGGTCTGGACACGCCCCGTGGTCGAAGGCCACATGGGCTACAAGGACGGCAAGGAAAACGGCATTTCCGGCTCCACCAATGCCACCTGGCCTGGTGACACCTGGAAAACCGGTGGAGCCGCACCATGGATGGGCGGCACGTTCGACCCCAAAACAGGCTTGGCGTATTTTGGTACAGGCAATCCCGGTCCTTGGAACAGCCACCTGCGCAAAGGTGACAACCTGTACTCCACCTCGACGGTGGCCATTGATGTGAAAACAGGCCAGATCAAATGGCACTAGCAGAACACCCCCAACGACGGTTGGGACTATGACGGCACCAATGAGTTCGTCTTGTTCGACATGGACGGCAAAACCATGGGCGGCAAAGCCGACCGCAATGGTTTCTTCTATGTGAACGATGCCACAACCGGCAAGTTGGAAAACGCTTTCCCGTTTGTTACCAAAACCACCTGGGCCAATGGCATTGACTTGAAGACAGGTCGTCCCAACTTCGTGCCTGAAAATCGCCCAGGTGACCCGACAGGCACTGGTGGCGATGGCCAAAAAGGCAAAGCCGTGTTTGCAGCCCCGGGTTTCTTGGGCGGCAAAAACCAGATGCCCATGGCCTACAGCCCCAAGACCAAGTTGTTCTACGTGCCGTCCAATGAGTGGGGGATGGAAATCTGGAACGAGCCTGTGACCTACAAAAAAGGCGCGGCATTTCTGGGCGCGGGTTTCACCATCAAACCTTTGTACGACGACTACATCGGGTCCTTGCGCGCTGTGAACCCCAAGACCGGCAAGATCGAGTGGGAAGTCAAAAACGAAGCCCCGCTGTGGGGTGGCGTGCTGGTGGCCGGCGACTTGGTGTTCTGGGGCACGCCTGAAGGCTACCTGAAGGCCGCCGATGCCAAGACCGGCAAAGTGGTCTGGCAGTTCCAGACCGGCTCGGGCATCGTGGCGCCGCCCATCACCTGGAAAGAAGGCAATGAGCAGTATGTGTCCGTGGTCTCTGGCTGGGGTGGTGCGGTGCCGCTGTGGGGCGGTGAAGTGGCCAAGAAGGTCAACTTTCTTGAGCAAGGCGGTTCTGTTTGGACCTTCAAGCTGCTGAAGTGATCTTCTGACCGTGCCCTGGAAGTGATTCGCGCAAGTGGTCACACCAAGGCAAGGCCCAAAGCGCATGGCCCACCAGGGCTTTGTGCTGCGGCCGCAGCATCCGGGCAGTCTTTTGCGCACCAGAGCAGGCGGCTGCTTTTTTGGCCATGAGCTGCACAGGCGCTGCTTGCTTACAGCACGGGCCTGGCGTGTAGTTGCCAGACAGAAAGACATGAACATGAAAACCCGATCCAGCCTCGTGTTGCTGGCCCTGTGCGGGGCTGCCGCTGGCGTAGCGCAAGCAGCCGATGCACATGCCATCCTCAAAGACAACGGATGCATGTCCTGCCATGCCAAAGACGAAAAATCGTGGGATCCTCATTTGGGGTCATGGCGGACAAATACCGCAACGACAAGGATGCCGTGGCCACTTTGATGCAATCCATCCAGAACGGCGCGAAGGGCAAGTGGGGCCGAATCCCCATGCCTGCCCATCGAAACATGAGCCAGGATGAGCTGAAAGTGGTGGCCACGCACATTCTTGCGAGCAAGCCCTGATCGGGTGTGATGTGGCCTCTGGGGGTTCAACAATGTGCGCACAAATGCACACGTTCAGGCGCCGTCCGTTTTGACCTCCCTGTTGCTTCAGCGAACCCGCTCCGCCGTCAATGCCCCGCCGGTTAAAAACCCAGCCAGCACTTTTTCTTCCCGCGTGAATTTGACCAAGCCCTGGCCTTGGCAATACCACTCGTGGCTGGTCAGGGGCACGTCGGTAAAACCGTTGACCGGGTCGGTGTAAAGGTTCAAAAAGGCCTCGCCCACCACATGCAGGCAAGGCTGTAAAACCTCGCCGCTGGCCAGTTTGAGCTGTTCTTGGTCGGACACGATCCGCCACGTCATGGTGGTTTTGTGGGTGTACCGAAGGTCGCGGGGGTACTCGTTTTTGCGCATCAGTAAATAGGGCACGGTGGTCGTGGTCCATTCGGTCCCGGTTTGGTAGGGGGCCTTGAGCACCCACATGGCCGCTGGGTCCGCTTGCGGTTCCCGGTCGATGTCGGTTTGATGGGCGACACGGCGCACACCTTGTTCATCCACTTGAAAAAAATAGGCCACGCCTTGCGAGTGGTGACGCACCGCATGGGTCTGGCCGCGCCACAGGACCGGCTCGCGCGTGCGCAAGGTCCACACTTCCTTGTCTTTGCCGGCCTCCTGGTTGTAGCGCACTTCATAGCGCGTGACGTCCCCTGCACGCAGGGGAAACCAGTCAGGGCCTGCCTGGGGCGAGCAGGCACTGAGCAGCAATGCGCACAGCGATGCGCCAGCCAGGGCAATGGGTTGGATGCTGTTCATTTTTCGGGCAATTGCGCACGCGGCAAGTCGCTGAGTTTGATCTGGACTTTGTCGTCGTTGGCCGGTCTCAGCCAAGGCAGGCCTGCCGGGCCTCGGCGCGGCTCGGTGGTGCCGATCTGGGTGTTGCCGTCGCGTGCTTTTTTGATGCCGTCGCCCAAAATGCGGTGCAGGTCTTTTTCGTAGGGCAGGCGGTGCACGCGGGGCAAATCGAGCGCTTCGTGGTCTTTGAGTTCATTGACCCAGATGTAAATGGCCCCCGGGTGCTGGCGTGCCGGGCTGGGTTCGTCAAACACGGCCGACAGCAGCACAAAGCGAGGGGGCAGGGCATCGTCGGCAGGCCAGCCCGCGATGCCGCGCAACACCTGGTTGTGCAGCAGGAAAAACCCACTGACGACCAGCACCATGACGGCCTTGACCAGCCAATGCCAACGTGTGGCCAGGCAAAGACACAAGAGTAAAAAGGCGAGCAGAGCGTAGGCGATGCCCAGCCAGAGCAATTCGGTGGTGGTGCTTGGAATCATGGGGGGGTGTTTCATCCTATTTCCGGCAGTTGACGTTGCATAAACCGGCCGCAAGCTAGACTGGTAGCCAGTTTCAACGGATTTACAGAGGTCACCAAATGGGTGAAGCCAAAAGACGCCAACTCGCTGTCCAAACGC
>NZ_JBIKIL010000165.1:0-6743 GCF_044361645.1 Limnohabitans sp.
CTTCCTTCCCACACTCGGTCACCCTCATGCAGTTGCGCTTCACTTCGCTCGTCGTGATCAACTTGCGACGGGACTTGCACCCGTAGGAGTGCGCCCATGCTGGGCGCACAAAAAAAACGCCCGCCAGCACTGGCTGGTCGGGCATTACAAAGAAGCTTCAGATCACTTGAAGTTGCGAATGCGGTCCAAGTTGGCCTTGCCGAATTTCTTTTCAAACTCTGCGTTCACAGGGGCCATCGTGGCAATGAATTTGGTCTTGTCAACATTTTCAACAACGGTCATGCCACGTTTGCGCAATTCGGCCACGCCACCCGCATCGTCCTTGTCAACACGGGCGCGGTTGGCTTTCGCACCTTCTTTGGCCGCATCCAAAAAAATCTGCTGGTCGGCTTTGCTGAGCTTGTCAAAAACGGCTTTGTTCATGACGAAAACTGAAGGCGAGTAAACATGCCCGGTGAGTGTGATGTGCTTTTGCACCTGATCGAAATTGGCGGCCAGAATCACAGAAAGTGGGTTTTCTTGACCATCGATGGTGCCAGTCTGCAAGGCGGTGAAAACCTCTGGAAACGCCATGGGTGTGGTCACGATGCCCAAGCCTTTGTAAGCCGCCACGTGCACGGGATTTTCCATGGTGCGCATTTTGAGACCCTTCAGGTCATCTGGGCTATTGACGGGTCGTTTGTTGTTGGTCATGTGGCGAACGCCGTTTTCTGTCCAAGCCAGCGCTTTGAAACCTTTGGATTCAAATTTGGCCAACAACTCTTGTCCAATCGGGCCATCAAGCACAGCCCGGGCGTGGGCTTTATCGCGGAACAAAAACGGCACGTCCAAGATGGCTGTTTCGGGCACAAAATTGGGTACGGGGCCGGTTGAGTTGTGGCCCAACTCTTGTGTGCCCAGTTGCACTGCTTCCATGACCTCGCGCTCACCGCCCAATGAACCCGAGAAAAAATTCTTGATCACGATGCGGCCATTGGTGCGCTTTTCAACCTCTCTGGCCAAAGTGACAACCGCCTCACCTGCGTGTGAGTTTTCCGCGACGGAAATGGCGTTGCGCATGGTGATTTGTGCTTGGGCTTGTGCTGGGGCCGAGGCCGCGACCATGAGGCCAAAAGACACGCCCGTATACAGAAAAAGTTTGCTTAATTTCACGAAAAAACTCCTTAGGGATGGATGCAACAAAAAAGACTTTGTCAGCTTGTTGTCATGCAACCTTACTGGCAGCAGTTGCAAATACCAATAAGGGTTTTCGTGGGGTTTGAAAGGGGTTTGAAAAGGGCTGAAGAGTGGCTGCAAAAGGCGTGAATTTTTTTGCAATCCACTTGACAGCGCTGTTTGAAAGAGCAAGAGTCCACAGGATTCAAGCCCGCCCATTTTTAAGCATCAACACATCAGCACAAGGCAAATTCATGAGCATCAACGATTCAAACCAGTTCAAAGTGGGCATCACCTCGGATGTTTTGATGAGCAATGGCGAGCCCATCTTTGGTCGAGAGGTTTTTGAAATCTTGAACCAAGCCGGATTGGCCTGGGAGTTCATGGATGCGCTCCCTGAAATTCGTCCCGAACATGTCGCCCGCTATGACGCGATATGCGCCATGCTGACCCGTTTGACCCCGGCCAGTTTGCTGACCGCCCAACCCAGGCTCAAGCTGATTGCGCGCTTTGGGGTGGGCTACGACACCATCGATTTGGCCACCTGCGACAAGGCGGGTATCTTGCTGACCATTGCGCCCGATGAGGTTCGCCGTCCAGTGGCGGTTTCGGCCATCACTTTCATGTTGATGTTGGCCCACAAAGTGGGCATCAAGGACAGGTTGACCCGAAGTGGTCGCTGGGCTGAAAAATCTGATCACATTGGCACGGGCCTGACGGGCCGGGTACTGGGCTCGATTGGGGTGGGCAACATCGGTGCCGAGATGTTTCGTTTGGCCAAGCCATTCGACATGCATTTCATGGCCCACGATCCTTTTGCCGACAAAGAACTGATGGCCTCGCTCGGGGTAGAACTTGTGGATTTAGAGACCTTGTTTGCGCGCTCTGATTTTCTGACGGTCAACTGTCCTTTGAACGACAAGACCAAGGGTTTGGTGGATGCGCGTTTGTTGGCT
This sequence comes from Limnohabitans sp., assembly GCF_044361645.1. Lineage (GTDB taxonomy): Bacteria > Pseudomonadota > Gammaproteobacteria > Burkholderiales > Burkholderiaceae_C > Limnohabitans_A. The sequence continues at coordinate 2,112 of NZ_JBIKIL010000165.1, forward strand.
TTGATGAAAAAAACAGCCTACTTGATCAACACCGCGCGCGGGCCCATTGTTGACGAGTCGGCGCTTTATAAGGCCTTGGCTTCGCATCAAATTGCAGGAGCAGGGCTGGATGTGTTTGAGGTTGAGCCCACTCCGGCCGACAACCCCTTGTTGCAGTTGGACAACGTGGTCGTGACCCCACACGGCATCTGCTTCACCGATGAATGCATGCAGGCCTTGGCGGCCAGCGCTTTTCGCGCGGTCGTTGATGTCAAGAATGGGCGCACGCCGCCCTACCTTGTAGCCACCTCCATCGCCTGACCTCATTGCCTGACCTCACCCCACCTTAGCAACTTGAAAGCCCATCCATGAGCCACTCTGTCCATTTAAAACCCGTGTTGATGTCCGGTGAAGTCGTGGCGGGGGCCATGGTTTTTGAGTTTTTTACGCCCGGAATTTCCCGCATTTTGGCCAATGCCGGGGCCCGGTTTGCCATCTACGATATGGAGCACACCGGCATGGGGTTTGAAACCCTGAAGTGGTTGTTCGCCACAACAGGCGGCTTGAACATGGCGTCTATGGTGCGCGTACCGACAGGGGGCTACACCTGGATTGCCCGAGCACTGGACTTGGGTGCCAGGGGCGTGATGGTGCCGATGGTGGAGACTGCGTCGCAGGCCGAGGAATTGGTGCGTGCATGCCGCTACCCGCCTGTCGGCAGACGGGGCGCTGCTTTTGGTTTTGCCCAATGCGATTACCTGGGGGGCAGCGTGGTCGAAAAAATAGACGACTACCATGCCCGGACTTTGTTGATTGCCCAAATCGAAACGGAGCGGGGTTTGCAAAACGTGGAAGAAATCGCCTCAGTCGAAGGCGTGGATGTGCTGTGGGTGGGTCACTTTGACTTGTCCAATTTCATGGGCATACCGGGGCAATTCGATCACCCCGACTTTTTGGCAGCCATGCAGCATGTGGCCGATGTGGCCAAAAAACACGGCAAGATTGCAGGCTTTATGGCGACCGACAAATCTTGGATAGAGCGTGCCAAAAGCATGGGCTACAGCATGTTGGCCGCAGGCACCGACACGGGTTTGTTGCAGCAAGCACTGGGCCAATTGGTGCAAGCCATTGACATGAAAAAACCCAGCTGAACCCGATGCGCCTTACATGCCGGTGTAGTTGGGCCCACCACCGCCTTCGGGCGTGACCCAGACGATGTTTTGGGTCGGGTCTTTGATGTCACAGGTTTTGCAATGCACGCAGTTTTGCGCGTTGATCTGCAGGCGGTCTGAGTTGTCGGCGTTCTTCACATACTCGTACACACCGGCCGGGCAGTAGCGCGCCTCTGGACCTGCGTACTTGGCCAGATTGATGTTCACTGGCACCGAGGCGTCTTTGAGTGTCAGGTGGGCCGGTTGGTTTTCTTCGTGGTTGGTGTTGCTGATGAAGACACTGGAGAGGCGATCAAAGGTCAGCTTGCCGTCGGGCTTGGGGTAGTCGATTTTTGGGCAGTCGGCCGCTGGCTTCAGATACATGTGGTCGGCCTTGTCACGGCGCAGCGTCCAGGGCATGTGGCCGCGCAGCACAAACTGTTCAAAGCCGTTCATGAGGGTCGCCACCGTCAGGCCCTTTTTGAACCAGGTCTTGAAGTTGCGCGACTTGTTCAGTTCGGTGTAAAGCCAGCTGGCTTCAAAGGCCTCGGGGTAGGCGCTCAGCTCGTCGTGCTGGCGACCCGCCACGATGGCCTCGTAAGCGGCTTGGGCCGCCAACATGCCGGTTTTGATGGCGGCGTGGCTGCCTTTGATGCGGCTCACGTTCAGGTAGCCGGCGTTGCAGCCCACCAGCGCACCGCCCGGGAACACGGTTTTGGGCAGGCTCATCAAGCCGCCAGCGGTGATGGCGCGTGCGCCGTAACCGATGCGTTTGGCGTTGACCTCGCCTTGGTTGTTGGTGAAGTACCACTTCACATTGGGGTGGGTTTTCCAGCGCTGGAATTCTTCAAAGGGGCTGAGCCAAGGGTTGGCGTAATCCAGGCCGACCACATAGCCGATGGCGATTTTGTTGTCTTCCATGTGGTACATGAAGGCGCCGCCGTAGGTGTCATTGGTCATGGGCCAACCGGCGGTGTGCATGACAAAGCCGGGGCTGTGGCGAGAGGGGTCGATTTCCCACACTTCCTTGATGCCGATGCCATAAGTCTGTGGGTCGCGGCCCTCGTCGAGCTTGAATTTGGCGATCAGCTGTTTGCCCAAATGGCCGCGTGCGCCTTCGGCGAACACGGTGTATTTGGCGTGCAGTGCCATGCCCAGCTGGAAGTTTTCGGTGGGTTCGCCATCTTTGCCCACACCCAAGTTGCCGGTGGCCACCCCTTTCACGGAACCGTCTTCGTTGTAGAGCACTTCGACCGCCGTAAAGCCAGGGAAAATTTCCACGCCCAAGGCTTCGGCCTGCTGACCCAGCCAGCGGGTGAAATTGGAGAGGCTGATGATGTAGTTGCTGTGGTTTTGCGCGCACTTGGGTAAAAACATGCCGGGTGTGCGGGTGGCACCGGTCTCAGACAGGAAGCTCCAGGCGTCGTCGGTCACGGCTTGGTTGAGGGGGGCACCGCGGGCCTTCCAGTCGGGAAACAGTTCTGTCAAGGCCTTGGGGTCCATGATCGCGCCAGACAAGATGTGCGCACCGGGCTCGCCGCCTTTTTCCAGCACCACCACCGACACGTCTTGGCCTTTTTCAGCGGCCAGTTGCTTCAAGCGAATGGCGGTGGACAGGCCAGCGGGGCCGCCACCGACCACGACCACGTCGTAGTCCATGGATTCGCGGGGGCCGTAAGTGCTCAGGATGTCTTGGGGGCTCATGAGGTTCTCTTCAAGGGAGGGGATGGGAAATGGGGGGCCAAAAGGCAGCCCGAATAAGCCCAAACACCGATGTGTCGGACGGGTGACTCATTTTATGCGGCCACGCCGGGCGCGCCGCGCACAATGGCGTCAAAGGCTTTAGCGGGTGTTTCCATTCAAACAGGAGTTGTCAATGGCTTATGAAATCGATTTGTCAGGCCGCGTGGCCTTGGTCACAGGCGCTTCGGGCGGCTTGGGTGCGCAATTTGCCAAAACCCTGGCCGCAGCGGGCGCGGGCGTGGTGCTGGCCAGCCGTCGCATCGAAAAACTCAAAGACTTGCGCGCCGAGATCGAAGCCGCAGGCGGTGACGCCCATGTGGTTGAGATGGACGTGACCGACCGGCACAGCATTGCCGCCGCCGTGGCGCATGCCGAAACCGAGATGGGCAGCATCGACATTTTGGTGAACAACTCGGGCGTGAGCACCACCCAGCGCATCCAAGATGTGAGCGAAGAAGACTACGACTTCATCATGAACACCAATCTGCGCGGCGCGTTTTTTGTGGCACAAGAAGTGGGCAAGCGCATGCTGGCCCGCGCCAAGGGCGCAGCGCCGGGCAGCTTCACGGGCGGGCGCATCATCAACATCGCCTCGATGGCGGGCTTGAAGGTCTTGCCGCAAATTGGCGTTTACTGCATGAGCAAAGCGGCCGTGATCCAGATGACCAAGGCCTTTGCCGTGGAATGGGGCAAATTTGGCATCAACGTGAACGCGATTTGCCCGGGTTACATCGACACCGAGATCAACCACCACCACTGGCAAACCGAGCAGGGCCAAAAGCTCATCAGCATGCTGCCGCGCAAGCGCGTGGGCCAGCCGCAGGACCTGGACGCTTTGCTGATGCTGCTGGCCAGCGACCAAAGCCACTTCATCAATGGCGCGGTGGTGTCGGCCGACGACGGTTTCGCGCTGTGAGGGCCAAGCCATGAAGCTGGAATTGCCCGAACACAAAAAACGGGTGCATGAGTTGGTCATCCCCATCCGCTGGGGTGACATGGACGCCATGGGCCACGTCAACAACACGGTGTATTTTCGGTACATGGAAAGCACCCGCATTGACTGGTTTGACAAGATCGGCTTCATGCCCAACCCGCAAGGGCAGGGGCCGGTGATCGTCAATGCGTTTTGCAACTTCTACAAACAGTTTGAATACCCGGGCAGCATCTTGGCCAAGATGTTTGTGAGCGATCCGGGGCGAACCACGTTTGAGAGCTGGTGCACGCTGGAGCGCACCGATCAGCCTGGCGTGGTGTTTGCCGCCGGGGGGGCGACCACCATTTGGGTGAATTTCCCCAATCAAAAAGCGGTGACCCTACCCGACTGGGTGCGGGCTTTGGTCAGCGACTGAGCGCTGTTTTTCGCTGGAGCAAGCCCCTGTGTGCGCGGGGCTTCAAGCCGCTGTTGAAACCGCACCGCCCACAGCACGCCATTCGTCAGCATGGCTTTGCAACCAGTCTTGCGACAAGGTGGCGCTGCCCACTTGCATGGGGTGAAAGTCTTTGCGGGTATAGGCCCAAAGCGGCTTGGCCACGCGCCAGACCATGCCGTGGCGACCGAACAAGAACTTGGACGCCGACCACCAGGTCGAGGGCTTGAACAGCGTCTTGTCGTGCCACAGGTTGTTCACCGTTTGGCGCAACACGTCGGTGCTGAACTGCAAAGTCACGTACCAAAACCAACGCATGCGCCAAGTGTGGTTGCCACCCAAGCGTTGGTAAAGGTCAAAGGCCACACATTTGTGCTCAGACTCTTCCGCCG
>NZ_JBIKIL010000166.1:0-6725 GCF_044361645.1 Limnohabitans sp.
CAAGTTCAAATGAGGCCTTAGGTCTTCGCCTTTTGGGTACTGAAAAATACCCAGCTTTTTCAAAAGGCATGTGTAAGGCTGGATTGAAGTCCATCGTCCATGACCTCCGACTGGGTTTTCATCGATGCAGTAAGGCCGGAAACCCTCATCAGGGTTTGTCCTGTTTAGGAAACAAGCCCGTGTAAACCCTGATTTACATTCATCGCTCATCGTATATATTCGAACATCCGAATATACGAACCTAATGGTAAAAGCAGCATGACAGTGGACCAGGATGAGGTATTTGACAAAGCGGCAGACCTGTTTGCCGTGATGTCGACACCCGTTCGGCTTCGCATCATCAGTGCGCTTTGCCAGGGTGAAAAAAACGTGGGGCAATTGCTGGAGAACATCGGCGTGGCTCAGCCCAACATGTCGCAGCACCTGAACATCCTGTTCCGGTCGGGTGTGTTGGGCAAGCGCCGTCAAGGTGCCCAAGTGTTTTATCGGATTGCGGACGACACTGCAGCGAAGGTTTGCCGAGCGGTTTGCACGCAGGTAGCCATCGGCGCGGACATGAATGATCAAACCAACAAGGAGTTTGTGTGAACGCAGACAACATCAACTCAGGACGGGTGCAAAAAGCGCCTGAAAGCTTCCTGACCCCCAGTGGCATCAAGGAGGTCTTTGCCGAAGGCAAAAAGGGCCGCCGTGATTTCATCCGCAACGCCTTTGCCGCCGCTGCAGCAGGCGCCGCTGCCCCCATGGCCATGGCCCAGAGCAACCCCGTGCCCGCCGAAGGGGGCGACCCCAACATTCTGAACCTGCCTGAGCACGCTGTGGGCTTGGGGCAGGGCGTTGCCGTTGAAGGCTATGGCAAGCCCTCCAAGTTCGAAGCGAACTTGCAGCGCCGTCAAAGCCCGGGCCTGACACAAACCACCCAGGCTTCGGTGTCGTTCGCGCCTTTGCAGTCCTTGTTCGGTATCGTCACGCCCAGCGGTTTGCACTTCGAGCGGCACCACCAAGGTTGGTGGGACATCGACCCGTCCAAGCACCGCTTCATGATCAACGGCATGGTCAAAAAGAACATGGTCTTCACCATGGACGAGATCATGCGTTTGCCTTCGGTCTCGCGCTTTGCCTTCATCGAGTGCGGTGCCAACACCGCCACCGAATGGGGCAACGTGGCGGTGCCCACGGTGCAGTACACGCACGGCATGATTTCTTGCAGCGAGTTCACGGGCGTGCCCTTGATCACCTTGCTCGAGTTGGCCGGTGCCGACTTGAAAAACGGCAAGTTTGTGTTAGCTGAGGGGGCCGATGGCTCGTCCATGACCCGCACCATCCCGATGAGCCTGATCTTGTCGGGTGAGGTCATCGTGGCCTATGGCCAAAACGGCGAAATGCTGCGCCCTGAAAACGGCTACCCCCTGCGCTTGGTGGTGCCCGGTGTGCAAGGTGTCAGTTGGATCAAGTACCTGCGCCGTGTCGAAGTGGGTGACAAGCCTTACGCAGCCAAAGACGAAGCGATTCATTACATCGACTTGCAGCCCGACGGCACGCACCGCCAGTACACCAACTTGCAAGAAGTCAAAAGCGTGGTGACCACGCCTTCCGGTGGTCAGGTTTTGCTCGACAAAGGCTTTTACAACATCACAGGCATGGCCTGGTCGGGCAAGGGCAAGATCAAGCGCGTGGACGTGTCCACCGACGGTGGGCGCAACTGGCGTCAAGCGCGCTTGGAAACGCCGGTGTTGTCCAAGGCCTTGAGCCGTTTCAACATCGATTGGGTGTGGGACGGCAAGCCCGCCATCATCCAAAGCCGCGCACAAGACGACACCAACCATGTGCAGCCGACCTACCAGCAGCTGCGCGCAGTGCGTGGCACGCGATCGATTTATCACAACAACGCCATCCAGTCGTGGTTGGTGCAGGAAAACGGTGAGGTGAAAAATGTCCAAGTTTCGTGATGCCGTTTTGACGGTGGCTTTGTTGGCAGCCTCGGCCATGGCAGCTGCGCAAAGCACCCCATTCCCAGGTGTGGGCCGTGCCGCGACGCCATCGGAAGTGGCCAAGTGGGACATCGATGTGCGCCCCGACTTCAAGGGCCTGCCTGCAGGCTCGGGTTCGGTGGCCAAGGGCCAAGATGTATGGGAAGCCCAGTGCGCCCATTGCCACGGGGTCTTTGGCGAGTCGAACGAGGTGTTCAGCCCCTTGATTGGCGGCACCACGGCCGAGGACATCAAGAATGGCCGCGTGGCCAACTTGCAGCGCACCGATTACCCCGGCCGCACCACCATGATGAAAGTGCACACGCTCTCGACCTTGTGGGACTACATCAACCGCGCCATGCCTTGGACCAACCCCAAAACCTTGAGCACAGAAGAGGTGTATGCGGTCACGGCCTTCATGCTTAACATGGCCAACATCGTGCCCGACAACTATGTGCTGTCGGACAAAAACATGGCCGAAGTGCAAGCGCGCATGCCCAACCGCAATGGCATGAGCACGGCGCATGCGATGTGGCCGGGCAACGAGTTTGGCGGCAAGGCCAAACCCGACACGGCCAACAAAATTTGCATGAAAGATTGCAAGCCGGAGCCCAAAGTGGCCTCGTTCTTGCCTGACTTTGCGCGCAATGCGCATGGCAACTTGCAAGAGCAAAACCGCATCGTGGGCCCTCAGCGTGGTGCCGACACAAGCCAGCCTGAACCCAAGGCGGGTGTGCCTGTTTCTCGTGCGCCCACTGCACCCGCAGCGGCCAAGCCTGAAAACAGCGAGTTCAAAGCAGTCAATGCCTTGCTGAACCAACACAGTTGCACGGCTTGCCACGGCGTGGACAAGAAAATTGTGGGCCCTGGCTTCAACGAAATTGCCAAGAAACAAGCCGGTAAAACCGACTATATTTTGAGCAAAGTCAAGGGCGGTGGCGTGGGTGTTTACGGACAAATTCCGATGCCTGCACAATCCCTGCCTGAGGCTGACGCCAAGCAGATTGCCGAATGGATTTCCAAGGGGGCCAGCAAGTAATTCGGGGTTATCCCCGTTGTACTGCTGAACCTGTTTCAATAGCATCATTCCATCATCATCAAAGGAGATATCAGATGCAAAACCGTCGCGAGACACTCAAGCAAACCGCTGTCGTGGCCGGCCTCTTGGCCAGCGCTGGCTTCCCCCAGTTCGCCCACGCTGCCTTCAACAAAGCCGCATTCGAAGCCAAGACGGTGCAAGACGCCGCCAAAGCTGCCGGCGCAGCCAGCATGGCCGAGAGCAAAGATGTGACCATCACCGGTCCAGACATCGCCGAAAACGGCGCTGTGGTGCCTTTGGGTGCCAGCACATCCTTGCCCGGCGTCAAGCATTTGATGATTTTGGTCGAAAAGAACCCGGCCGCCTTGGTGGCCATGTTCCATGTGTCCGATGCCATCGATGCCAATGTGACAACCCGCGCCAAGATGGGCCAATCGTCTGATGTCTACGCTGTGGCCATCATGAACGACGGCAAGGCCTTGTGGGCCAAAAAAGAAGTCAAGGTCACTTTGGGCGGTTGCGGCGGTTAATTCCCGCACTCAGCCCATCGACTTCACATTCAATCATTGACAGATTTAGGAGAGAAAAATGGCAGATCCAATGCGCATTCGTGCCCAGTCTTCTGGTGACAAAACAACCGTTCGTGTGCTGATGGCCCACGAAATGGAATCGGGCATGCGCAAAGACTCATCCGGCAACACCGTGCCCGCTTGGTTCATCCAAGAAGTCACGGCTTTGCACAACGGCAAGCAAGTCCTGTCGGCCGAGTGGGGCCCAGCGGTGTCCAAAAACCCTTTCATGCAATTCGCGGTCAAAGGCGCCAAGGCAGGTGACAAAATCACCGTGACTTGGAAGGACAACAAGGGTGCTACACGCACCGACGAAGCCACGGTGTCCTGATCGACGCATGAAGCTCAAAAGGGTGAAGCCAAAACTTCACCCTTTTTGCATTGAAATAAAACTCCAACAGAGGTGACAATGAAAAAAGAATCCTTACTGGCTGCAAGTCTTGCACTGGCCCTCAATGCAGCACCTGCCATGGCCCAAAAAACGTCCAGCCAAGGCATCGACGAGTACCGTGCCATGCTGCAAGACGGTAACCCTGCTGAACTCTACGAAGCCAAAGGCGAAGACCTCTGGAAAAAAGCGCGTGGGCCTAAAAACGCCAGCCTGGAAAAATGCGACTTGGGCAAAGGCCCGGGCGTGGTCAAAGGCGCCTTTGTGGAGTTACCACGTTACTTTGCAGACACCCAGCGCATGCAAGACTTGGAGTCGCGCTTGGTGAGCTGCATGGAAAACCTGCAGGGCTTCAATGCGGCCGAAATCTCCAAGACCGCATTTGGTCGCGGCGAGATGGCCAATGTGACCGCTTTGGCCACCTGGATCGCCGCCGAATCACGGGGGCTCAAGTTCAACCTGTCCCAATCGCACACGCAAGAAAAAACCTTTTACGAAGTGGGCAAACGCCTGTTTTTCCAACGTGGTGGATCGCACGACTTTTCTTGCGCCTCTTGCCATGGTGAAGAGGGCAAACGCATCCGTTTGCAAGACTTGCCTATCCTGACCAAGAACCCCGGTGACGGCGTGGGCTTTGCCGCCTGGCCCGCCTACCGCGTCTCGAATGGTCAGATGTGGAGCATGCAATTGCGCTTGAACGATTGCTACCGCCAGCAACGCTTCCCATACCCCGGTTTTGCCAGCGACGCCACCGTGGCCTTGTCCACCTATCTGGCTGTCAATGCCCAAGGCGCAGCTTCCATTGCCCCGGCCATCAAGCGCTGATCTGACCAGGAGAAACACATGAACAAAAAGACCCAACTCGTTTTGGCCAGCTTGACCGCCGCCTTGCTCGCTGCAGGTTGTGCCTCTGGGCCCAGCGTGGCCGAGCTCAATGCCTTGACCGAACAAATCGTCAAAACTTCGTTCCGTGACCAAAGCCACGTCAAGCTCGAACGCATCACCGCCACCGACGAAACCAACCGCGTCTGCAGCGATGCCGATGTGGCCGGCAAACCGCTCGATGAAAAAACCGCCAAGCGCATCGAAGAGGCCAACCTCAAGGCCATCAAGTGGCCGTCGGACGGCAAATTCATCGGTGACTGGAAAGAGGGCGAAAAAATCGCCCAAAGCGGTCGTGGCCTGACTTGGTCTGACAAGGCCGATGCCATCAACGGAGGCAATTGCTACAACTGCCACCAAATGGACAAGAAAGAAATTTCTTATGGCACTTTGGGCCCAAGCCTTTACAACTACGGCAAGTTGCGTGGGGTGACCAATCCTGATGATCCTGCCAGCAAGGCCATCGTGGAGTACACCTGGGGCAAAATTTGGAACTCCAAGGCCTACAACGCCTGCTCCAACATGCCGCGTGCCGGGCACATGGGCATCTTGAACGAGACCCAAGTTCGCCACATCGTGGGCTTGTTGCTCGACCCCAAGTCGCCTGTCAATCAGTGAACGCGCCCAAACCCGGCTGGTCCGGGTTTTTTAGTTTTACATATATCAGTGATTGCAAATATGAATCTCTCCAAACGCGAATTTATCCAAGTCATGGGTGCTGGCACCATGGCTGGCCTGAGCATGGGTGCTTATGCCCAATCGAGTGCCAGCACCGCCGCAAATGGCTTGTATGACATCCCTAAGTTCGGTCAAGTGTCTTTTTTGCACATGACCGATTGCCATGCGCAACTCAAGCCGATTTATTTCCGCGAGCCCAGCATCAACTTAGGCATCGGTTCCATGCAGAACAATTTGCCGCATTTGGTGGGAGAGTATTTGTTGCAAGCGGCCAAGATCCGCCCGGGCACGGCCCAAGCGCATGCCTTGACATTTCTTGACTTTGAAAATGCCGCCAAACGCTACGGCAAGGTCGGTGGTTTCGCCCACCTGGCCACGCTGGTCAAGCGCATGAAGGCCAGCCGCCCCGGCGCCTTGTTGCTCGACGGTGGTGACACCTGGCAGGGCTCGGGCACCAGCTTGTGGACCAATGGCCAGGACATGGTGGATGCCTGCAAACTGCTGGGTGTGGACGTGATGACCGGCCACTGGGAATTCACCCTGGGCATGGAACGCGTCAAGGAAATCGTCGAAAAAGACTTCGCAGGCAAGGTCGACTTTGTGGCGCAAAACGTCAAGACCAACGACTTTGGCGACCCGGTGTTCAAGCCCTATGTGATCCGCGAGATCAACGGCGTGCCCTGCGCCATCATCGGCCAGGCCTTCCCCTACACCCCGATTGCCAACCCACGTTACATGGTGGCCGACTGGGAGTTCGGCATCCAGGACGAGAACATGCAAAAGATGGTGACGGAGGCCCGCGGCAAAGGCGCGCAAGTCGTCGTCGTCATCAGCCACAACGGCATGGACGTGGACTTGAAGATGGCCAGCCGCGTCAGCGGTATCGACGCCATCATGGGTGGTCACACGCACGACGGCATGCCCGTGGCGTCCATCGTCTCAAATAAAGGCGGCAAGACCTTGGTGACCAATGCAGGCTCGAACGGCAAGTTTTTGGGCGTGCTCGACTTCGAGGTCAAAGACAAAAAAGTCAGCGACTTCCGCTACAAGCTGCTGCCCGTGTTCTCGAACATGTTGCCCGCAGACAAAGAGATGGACGCATTGATCACCAAGATCCGTGCGCCTTACGAAGCCAAGCTGTCAGAAAAACTGGCCGTGACCGATGGCTTGCTGTACCGCCGTGGCAATTTCAACGGCAC
>NZ_JBIKIL010000167.1:0-6573 GCF_044361645.1 Limnohabitans sp.
GATATCTGCGCGCTCGCGATGACGGGTATCTGCTGCGCTCGCGATGACGGATATCAGCATGCTCGCGATGACGAAGGCTTTGTCACTGCGAGCGAAGCGCGGCAGTCCATGCGTTACGGCGCAGCGTCTGACATTCAACAACACACCACACGACCTGAACCACCATGAGCAAAACTGTTGTCTACGAAGTGCAAGTGATGTTCGGTGACTGTGACCCCGCAGGCATCGTGTTCTTTCCCAACTTCTCCAAGTGGATGGACGCCTCGTCGCTGAATTTCTTTGTGCAATGCGGCGTGTTGCCGTGGCGTGAGTTGGTCAAAACACGCGGCATCATTGGCACGCCGCTCTTGGAGATCCACACGAAGTTCATCCGCCCCGCCACCTATGGCGAAACCCTCCAAGTGCACACCAGCGTGCAAGAGTGGCGTGAGAAAGTTTTTGTGCACCAACACGTCGTCATGCGCGGTGACACCGTGCTGTGTGAATGCACTGAAGTGCGCGCCTTTTGCATCCAGCACCCCGAAGACCCGGACCGCATCAAAGCCATCCTTGTGCCTGAAGACATCAAGGCCTTGTGCCTCTGAGTTTTTTTCATTTCCCGTTTCACCCCAACCTGAGTTTTTCAACCATCCCAAGAGGAGACAAGCATGAGCAACCGTCGTGAATTCATTCAATCGGCCATCGGCACCGCCGTGGTGGGCAGCACCGCATTCCAGCAAGTCTGGGCGCAAAGCGGCTTGCCCATCGAGCAGGTCAAAGTGCTCTACGGCTTCCCACCCGGCAGCTCGGGCGACATCTGCGCCCGGCGCGTGGCCGAGAAATTTGGCGGCACGCCCTACAGCAAGAACGCCGGCATCATTGACAGCAAGCCAGGTGCGGGCGGCCAGATTGCCCTGAACCTGCTGAAAAGCGCACCGGCCGACGGCTCGGTGTTGGCCATGACCCCGTTCTCGGCCATCTCGCTGTACCCCCACATCTTCAAAAACCTGCAGTACAAGCCTTTTGAAGACTTCACACCCGTGGGCACCGCCTCCATGATTCACCACGGTTTTGCTGTCGGCCCCATGGTGCCGGCCAGCGTCAAGAACGTGAAAGACTTCATCGTTTGGGCCAAAGCCAATCCCGCGCAGGCCAGTTACGGCTCGCCCGCTGCAGGCTCCACACCGCACTTCATTGGCGCTTTGCTTGGCCTCAACCAAAGCTTTGAGTTCAAACATGTGCCCTACCGTGGCTCGGTGCCCGGCGTGACCGATGTGGTCGGCGGCCAGATTGCCTGCATGTTCACCCCGCACGGTGACTTCATTGCCAACCACAAGGCGGGCAAGATGCGCATCCTGGCCACCTCGGGCAAAACCCGTTCGCCTTTTGTGCCCGACGTGGCCACCTTTGCCGAGCAAGGCTTTCCTGAATTGACCGTGGAAGAATGGTTTGGCTTTTACGCCCCCGCCAAAACCCCGGCCAACGTGGTGCAAGCGGCCAACGCGGCGATCAACGCAGCCCTCAAAGACAAGGGCGTGCTGGACGCTTTGACCGTGGTCGGTTTGATTCCTTTTGGTGGCAGTGCGGCAGACCAACTCAAGAGCTCACAAGTGGAACTCGAGCGTTGGGGCCCGCTGATCAAGCGCATTGGCTTCAGTGTGGACTCTTGATCTGCTGATCTGATGAACTGCTGATCCCAGCCGGAGAACCCGTCGGTGCTCCGGCCTTTTTTGATGAAACTCAAGAGCCTGTGCACGTCAAGCCCTACCGAGGACATGCTTTGGGTGTTGACATGCGTGTTGAGCGCACCCGCGCTGAGGCAAGCCCTGTATAAACGGGTGCTTCACGATTTCAAGATCCACCAATTCACTGCCGGGCAGCCACGTGCCTGCGCTGGATGAACGACGCCATGACCACCCCAGCACGCCGAAAGAAAGCCACACCCGCGCCGCCCGCGATGGGTGCTGTGGACACCTCGTATTTGCAAACCTTGATGGGCTACAACGCCCGGCGGGCCGCCCTGAGCATCATCGAGTTGTTTTTGGAGCGACTGGCACCCTACGGTCTCAAGCCGGTGGATTTTTCGGTCATGTCGACCATCCATCACAACCCTGGCGTGACTTCGCGGCAGTTGTGCGCCACGCTCAACCTGCTGCCCCCCAACTTGGTGGGACTGATCCAATCTTTGGAGGCACGTGGTCTGATTGAGCGCCAACCTCACCCGCACGATGGCCGTGCCGTGGGCCTGCACGCCACACCCCAAGGCCAAGCCCTGATGGTGCAGGCCGAGCAAACAGCCAGCGCGTTGGAGCTGGAAAAAACCGCCCAACTCACACCCGCGCAGCGCAAGACCTTGCTCAAACTGTTGCAAAAAATCTACCTTTGAGGCCTTGCTCAGCCTGTGCTCGGGCGCGGCGCAGGTGCCGCCGTCCCGCCGTCCCGCTGTCCCGCTGATGGGCGTCAAGACCCACAAACGCACAGCTTGGGGCCTGAATCGGCCTTTCTAAGACGAAGAGCGCTCGGCCAGGAAAATCTCAATCCGGCGGTTGCGGGCACGGCCCGACTCGGTGGCGTTGTCCGCGACAGGCTCGCGCTCACCCCGGCCTTCGATGCGGATGCGGTTGGCGTTCACCCCGCGCGCGACCAAATGATCCCGCGCACTTTGGGCCCGGTTCACCGACAAACTGTTGTTCAGCGCGTCGCTGCCCACGTTGTCGGTGTGGCCCACGATGCGCACCTCGGTGCTGGGCTGTTGCGCCAAACCCTGGGCAAACTGGTCAAGAATGGGGCGCAAATTGGGCCGGATGTCGTAGCGGCCGGTTTCAAACGAGATGTCGTTGGGGATGCTCAGCTTGAGCTGGTTGTCGGTGGTTTGCGTGACCACGGTGCCTGTGCCGGCAGTAGCCTGCTCCATGGCGCGTTTTTTGTCTTCCATGTTTTTGGACCAGATGTAACCGCCCAAGGCCCCCAAGCCAGCGCCGATGGCGGTGGACTTGCTGTCGCGGCCCAAAACTTGGCCGGCCACAGCACCGATGACGGCACCCGTCCCGGCCCCTTTTTGTTGCGGCGTCATCGTGGCACAACCGGTCAACAAAACAGCCGCAGCGCAAGTGGCAACGGCCATGGTGGTCAAAGCGGTATTTTTTTGGGTCATGGTCAATCCTTGAAGTAGCTCGGCTAAAACCCCCAATCTAACCCACAGCCGCCACTGCGTGTGTGGGGCAAGCCACATGAATTGCAAGCAATCGTTTCACCGGGTACCTCCTTGCAGGCTCGCTCCCGCTGGAAGCCGCCTACACAGGTCGCCGCGGCCAAGCGCAAGCGCTTTTTCGCAGGCTTGACATGGGTGACAGCGCCCCATGCCGATGTCTGACAACATGCTGTTTTTTGATCCACAGGTGTTCTCCATGCTGCTCACACAACTGCCCCAAGACGCTCACCAGGCTTTGCTGATCGGCCGTTTATGGATGCCCGGCCTGGGGCCCTTTGTGGTGGCGGTCACACCTGAAGATGTGCTGGACTTGTCGGCTCTGGCCGCCACCTGCAGCGATTTGCTCGAGCTGGACGCGGCGGCGCAGCGGGTCAAAGCCTTCATCGCCACGGGCCAAGCCAGGCCCCTGGCCGACACCTCGGCGGTGCTGGCCAACAGCGAGGAAACTGGACGCGACACCCGCCTGCCCTGGTTCTTGGCCCCGTGCGACTTGCAAGCCATCAAGGCCGCAGGCGTGACCTTTGTGGCCAGCATGCTGGAGCGCGTGATCGAGGAACAAGCCCGGGGCGACGCCAGCCGGGCCGAGGCGGTGCGCCAGGCGGTGGTGGCGGTGATTGGCGACAATCTGCGCAGCGTGGTGCCCGGCTCGCCAGAGGCGGCCCAGCTCAAAACCGTGTTGTTGGCCCAGGGCATGTGGTCGCAGTACCTGGAGGTGGGCATCGGGCCAGACGCCGAAATTTTCACCAAAGCCCAGCCCATGAGCGCGGTGGGCACCGGGGCGTTGATTGGCCTGCACCCGGCCAGCCAGTGGAACAACCCCGAACCCGAAATCGTGCTGGCCGCCAACTCGCGTGGCGAGGTGGTCGGGGCCAGCTTGGGCAACGACGTGAACCTGCGCGACTTCGAAGGCCGCAGCGCCTTGCTGCTGGGCAAAGCCAAAGACAACAACGCCAGCTGCGCCATAGGCCCCTTCATCCGCCTGTTTGACGAACACTTTTGTCTGGACGATGTGCGCCAGTGCGACTTGAGCCTGAAAGTGCAAGGCCCCGAGGGCTTTGTCATGCAAGGCAGCAGCGCCCTCGGCCAAATCAGCCGCGACCCGCTCGACCTGGTGGCACAAGCCATGGGCCCTTACCACCAGTACCCCGACGGCATGCTGCTGTTTTTGGGCACCATGTTTGCCCCCACCCAAGACCGCCACGGCCCCGGCCAAGGCTTCACCCATGTGGTGGGTGATGTGGTCAGCGTCTCCACCCCGCTCTTGGGCACCCTGAGCAACCAAGTCACCACCTCGGACTTGGCACCGCCTTGGGTCTATGGCACCAGCGCCCTGATGCGCGATTTGGCCAAGCGCGGCTTGTTGGCCTGAGCGGCAGACCGCGTGGGTTTTGGCGGCATCTCGCGCTGGCCCTTCGGTCTGCCCAGCGCGTGATGCCCCCGCTTGGGACACCCAGGCCAGCACAGCGCTGCTGGCATAATTTTGGTTTTTTACGGCCAACGGCCATGCCCCACGGGCATGCCGGGCCTACACCCACAGAAAGCGCCCCATGAACACCACCCCCTCTGGCCTGCAATACGAAGACACCGTTTTGGGCGAAGGCGAAGTCGCCACCGCAGGCCAAGACGTCACCGTGCACTACACCGGCTGGCTCTTCAAAGACGGCGAGCAAGGGGCCAAGTTCGACTCCAGCCGCGACCGCCGCGACCCCTTTGTGTTTGGCTTGGGCGCGGGCATGGTCATCAAAGGTTGGGACGAAGGCGTGGCCGGCATGAAGGTGGGCGGTCAGCGCACCCTGATCATCCCCGCAGACTTGGGCTATGGCGCACGCGGCGCGGGCGGTGTCATTCCCCCGAACGCCACTTTGAAATTTGACGTGGAACTGCTGGCCCTGAACTGAGCAGCGGGCTTTCACCTGTGCCAAGCTGAACGCGTCAAGCCCAGCCGCCGTTTGGCGGGTTTTTCTTGCGACTTGCCTTTTTTCGCCCACCCCCCTGCCCCTTGAAGCCTGGAAAACCGCCCCTATTTGTCAGGGGTCAACTTTTTTTGCGGACATTGTTCATGTCAGAAGCCCATCCACACCCCCCAAATTCTCCCCAAGCCCTGAACGACGAAGAAGCCAGCGCGGCCCTATCGCCCACGGATGCTTTGGCCGATGCCCAAGCCGAATTGGTCAATTTGAAAGCCCAAAACGCCGATTTGGCCGACCAATTTTTGCGTGGCCAAGCCGATGTGCAAAACGCGCGCCGCCGTGCCGACGACGAAATTGCCAAGGCCCGCAAGTTCGCGGTCGAAGGGTTTGCGGACAGCTTGCTGCCAGTGCTGGACAGCCTGGAAGCGGGTTTGGCCATCCCCAATGTGACGATCGAGCAGATCCGCGAAGGCTCCGAGGCCACCTTGCGGCAACTCAAAAGCGCCTTGGAGCGCAACAAAGTAGTCGCCATCGACCCACCGGCCGGTACCAAATTCGACCCGCACCACCACCAAGCCATCAGCGTGGTGCCGGCCGAGCAAGAACCCAACACCGTGGTCACGGTCCTGCAAAAAGGTTATTCCATTGCAGATCGGGTGCTGCGCCCTGCTTTGGTGACGGTCACTGCGCCCAAGTGAGTTCTGGATTGCCACGCTTCGCTCGCAATGACAAATTACCCGTCATGGGCAGAAGCGCAGCGACGCGGCCATCCATGGATCGCCTCGTGCCTCGCGGTGACGCTGGCCCCGTCATGGGCAGAAGCGCAGCAACGCGGCCCTCCATGGATTGCTTCGTGCCTCACGGTGACGCTGGCCCCGTCATGGCGATGACGTTAACACCGTCATGGCGAGGAGCGCAGCGACGTGGCCATCCATGGATCGCTTCGTGCCTCACGGTGACGCTGGCCCCGTCATGGCGAGGAGCGCAGCGACGTGGCCATCCATGGATTGCTTCGTGCCTCACGGTGACGCTGGCCCCGTCATGGCGAGAAGCGCAGCGACGTGGCCATCCACCTCTTGAATTCGCAAAAACCACCACCATTTCTTAATCAGTTTTCAATTTCCTCACTGGAGTACACATCATGGGAAGAATCATCGGTATTGACTTGGGCACCACCAATTCGTGCGTGGCCATCATGGAAGGCAACACGACCAAAGTGATCGAGAACGCCGAAGGCGCTCGCACCACCCCGTCCATCATTGCCTACCAAGAAGACGGCGAAATCTTGGTCGGCGCCTCGGCCAAGCGCCAAGCTGTGACCAACCCGCGCAACACCTTGTACGCGGTCAAGCGCCTGATCGGCCGCAAGTTCGCCGAAAAAGAAGTCCAAAAAGACATCGACCTGATGCCTTACACCATTGCCAAAGCCGACAACGGCGACGCTTGGGTGGAAGTGCGCGGCAACAAACTGGC
>NZ_JBIKIL010000061.1:0-21603 GCF_044361645.1 Limnohabitans sp.
CGCATCGGGGGCAGGGGATGGACGCACCCTCAGACAAGGCGGGCTTTAAGCGTTGGCGGCTCATTTCCATCAGGCCAAATTTGCTGATGGCCCCAAACTGCACACGGGCACGGTCTTGGCGAAGCGCATCGCGCAAGCGGTTCTCCACCTCGCGGCGGTTCTTGCTTTCGTCCATGTCGATGAAGTCGATCACGATCAGGCCGCCCAAGTCGCGCAAACGCATTTGGCGGGCCACCTCATCTGAGGCCTCTAAGTTGGTGCGCGTGGCGGTTTCCTCGATGTCACCGCCCTTGATGGCGCGGGCCGAGTTCACGTCCACCGACACCAGAGCTTCGGTGTGGTCGATCACGATGGCACCGCCCGAAGGCAATTGCACAGTACGGGCATAGGCCGACTCGATCTGGTGCTCGATTTGAAAGCGGCTGAACAGCGGTGCGTCATCACGATAGCGCTTCACGCGCGGGGCAAACTCGGGCATCACGTGGCTCATGAACTGCTGAGCTTGCTCGTAGATGTCGTCGGTGTCGATCAGGATGTCGCCGATGTCGTTGTTGAAATAGTCCCGAATCGCGCGGATGACAAGCGAGGATTCTTGGTAAATCAGAAATGCGCCTTTGCCTTGCGTGGCGCCGTCGATCGCGGTCCACAGCTTGAGCAGGTAGTTCAAGTCCCACTGCAATTCGGGCGCAGAGCGGCCAATGCCAGCGGTGCGGGCAATGATGGACATGCCTTTGGGGTGTTCGAGCTGGTCCATGGCTTCTTTGAGCTCGGCCCGGTCGTCGCCCTCGATGCGGCGGCTCACGCCACCGCCACGGGGGTTGTTGGGCATGAGCACCACATAGCGGCCAGCCAAGCTGACAAAGGTGGTCAGGGCCGCGCCCTTGTTGCCGCGCTCTTCTTTTTCGACCTGCACCAAGAGGGACTGGCCCTCTTTGATGACGTCTTGGATGCGTGCCTGGCTGACGGACACGCCCTCAGCAAAGTATTGGCGCGAAATTTCTTTGAAGGGCAAAAAGCCGTGGCGCTCTTCGCCGTAGTCCACAAAGCAGGCTTCGAGCGAGGGCTCGACGCGGGTCACAATGGCTTTGTAAATATTGCCCTTGCGTTGCTCGCGGCCTTCGATTTCAATTTCGTAGTCGAGGAGTTTTTGTCCATCGACGATGGCCAGGCGGCGCTCTTCAGCTTGCGTGGCGTTGATCAGCATCCGTTTCATGATGCGTTCCTTCTCTTGTCAGCTTGGCTTGGGCGCAAAGGGATGTTTGCGCGCGCAAAGCCTGTTTACACAACCGGCTTTGGGTTATTGCTAACCACAAAGCCCACGTTGCCGGAGCTGACGCCTGAAACGAAGGGAATTGCCGAAGTGGTCCGTCACTCAGCTGCGCGTGAGCACAGGAATGGGAACCGTGGCGCGTGGATGGGGCGAGTCAAAAACTGTGTCAAGATTTGGCCACTTCCGAGGGGTGGCCCCGGTGTCCAAGACAATTTGCCCAGAGCAAGGCACGAGGGCGTGCAGTGGCTTTGTCAGC
The DNA here is from genome assembly GCF_044361645.1 of Limnohabitans sp. Classification (GTDB taxonomy): domain Bacteria; phylum Pseudomonadota; class Gammaproteobacteria; order Burkholderiales; family Burkholderiaceae_C; genus Limnohabitans_A. The sequence goes on from NZ_JBIKIL010000061.1 coordinate 1,527, forward strand.
CACTCCAAGCGCATCAGCCAAGTTTTGAACAACAACACAAACATTTCGCTTTGATCCTTTCACCAGCCTAGGGGGCTGATGAATTTGGGTATTCCGTATCTGGGTTTCTGGGCGTCGGCCCAACCTTCGGGCGTTTTGCCACTGTTGGCAGGGGCCTTCAGTCTGCAAAATCGTGGCGAGGGTGGCATCGACCATCTGGCTTGGCGCGGTGGTGGTGGACTAAACTCCTGCTCTCCAAGAATTCATTTCCATTTGAATCAACCACTTACAGCTAAAAGCCAGTGAATCACATTATAGGGGTCAAGTTCGCCACTGCTGCGCCAGCTGCCAAAAGCTTGGCCGTGGACAGTGAGTCTGCCGGTCAAAGATTGGACAATTTTTTGATGCGCCACCTCAAAGGGGTGCCCAAAACGCACATTTACCGCATCATCCGCAGTGGCGAGGTGCGCATCAACAAAGGGCGTGCGGCAGCCGACACCCGGGTTCAAACGGGTGACTTGGTGCGCCTGCCTCCGGTGCGACTGTCTGACAAAGTGGCCGAAAAAACCGCAAACCCAGCGCCTGGCCGCGAATTTCCTTTGCTTTTGGAAGACGACTGTTTGATGGTGATCGACAAGCCTTCGGGGGTGGCGGTGCATGGCGGCTCTGGCGTGAGTTTTGGCGTGATTGAGCAGCTGCGCCAGGCGCGACCCCAGGCGAAATTGCTCGAATTGGTGCATCGGCTGGACCGTGACACCAGCGGCATTTTGCTGGTGGCTAAAAAACGCAGTGCCTTGAAACACCTGCAAGACCAGTTTCGCGAGCGAGAAACCGGCAAAACCTATTTGGCATTGGTCAAGGGCGATTGGCCGTCCAAGCTCAAGGTGATTGACCAACCCTTGCACAAATACCTGTTGCCAGGCAAAGACGGGCAAGAAGGCGAGCGCCGCGTGCGCGTGACCACGCCAGAAGATCCCGACGGCATGCGTTCCATCACCTTGGTCAAGGTGGCGCAGCGCTGGCCGGGCGCTTGCTTGTTAGAGGTGACCATCAAGACTGGCCGCACGCACCAAATTCGGGTGCATTTGTCAGCGCAAGGTCACCCGATCGCTGGGGACGACAAGTATGGCGATTTCGACTGGAATCGCCAGTTGCTCAAACCCCGCTCTGGCCCCGTACTTGCGCGCATGTTTTTGCATGCCTGGCAGTTGCAGTTCACTCACCCCGTGAGCGCCGAGCGTGTGGCTTTGCAAGCCGATTTACCCGCTGAATTGAAAGCGTACATAGACCATGCCCAACGCCAGACCCCGCCAGTTTGACCTGATTGCCTTCGATTGGGACGGCACCTTGTTTGACTCCACCGCCATCATCACCCGCTGCATTCAAGAGGCGGTGGTCGATGTCGGCGGGCAAAGACCCACCCGCGAAGCCGCGTCGTATGTGATCGGCATGTCGCTCTTGCCTGCGCTGGCGCACGCCGCGCCCGATGTGCCGCAAGACAAATACCCTGCTTTGGGCGAGCGTTACCGCCACCATTACCTGCAGCACCAAAACGACATCAGTTTGTTTGAAGGTGTGCTGCCCATGTTGAAGGCCCTCAAAGCCCGCCACCACTGGCTCACGGTGGCCACCGGCAAAAGTCGCCTCGGCTTGAACGAGGCTTTGCAGGCGGTCGCGCTGCGTGGCGTGTTCGATGGCTCGCGCACCGCCGACGAAACCGCTGGCAAACCCAAGCCCCAAATGCTCAACGAGTTGATGCGCGAATTTGGCATCCCGCCCGAGCGCAGCTTGATGATTGGCGACACCACGCACGACCTGCAAATGGCCCTGAACGCAGGCTGTGCAAGCGTGGGGGTGAGCTATGGCGCGCACGAGCCCGATGCCTTTCATGCCCTGAATCCGCGCCATGTGGCGCACAGCGTGCAAGACTTGCACGACTGGTTGCTGCAGCACGCCTGAGCAGGAGCGCGCATGGAGCCTAAGGTCCCTTTGTGCCGCAGTGCCGACTTGGTCAATGGTGGGCCAGCCGTGCCCTTTGACATTGTTTATGCCGGGCAAACATGCCGAGCCTTTGCCATCCGGTACGAGGATCAGGTGCACGCTTATCTGAACCGCTGCACCCACGTGGCCATGGAAATGGATTACCAACCGGACCGTTTTTTTGACAACACCGGACGCTGGCTTTTGTGCGCAACCCACGGCGCTGCTTACCAGCCCGACACGGGCGTTTGCGCAGGCGGTCCATGCCGTGGCGGCTTGGTCAAGATAGACCTTTCAGAGCGTGACGGCGTGGTTCACTGGCATACTGCCTACAACTTAAAACCGTTTGAATTTTGACCATGCAAGAACCACAAGACAGGCCGTCCGCTGCCCTTTTTGCCGCCTCTGAAGCAGCCGCATCGGCCAACGCGCCTGCGCCAGCGACGGTCATCGAACCTGTGGATGAAACATGGGCCCGAAAAACTTTGAGCGATTTGGCCTTTGCCCACCTGAAGGAGCAAAAATCGCAGCGTCGCTGGAAAATCGGCACCAGCTTGGCTTGGTTGTCTTTGTTTGGATTTTTATTTTGGCAGTTGTTCAGCTTCAGTTTCAACGCTGGCGTCAGCCAGCCGAGCATGGACCACACCGCCTTGGTGACGGTGGAGGGTGAAATTGGCCCAGGCACCGAAGCCAGCGCTGAAAACGTCATGCAGTCCATGCGCAACGCGCTCGAAGACCCGGGGTCAAAGGCCTTGGTTTTGCTCATCAATTCGCCGGGCGGCAGCCCAGTGCAAGCAGGGCTGATCAACGACGAAATCACGCGTTTGCGCGCCCTGCACAACAAGCCCATCTATGCGGTGGTGGAAGAGTCTTGTGCCTCTGCCGCTTACTACATTGCTGCGGCAGCCGACCAAATTTATGTCGACAAAGCCAGCTTGGTGGGCAGCATCGGCGTTTTGATGGATGGCTTTGGCTTCACCGAACTCATGGGCAAACTGGGGGTGGAAAGGCGCTTGATGACGGCGGGTGAGAACAAGGGCTTTTTGGACCCCTTCAGCCCGCAAACCGAAACGCAGCGCCAGCATGCGCAAGCCATGTTGGACCAAATTCACGCCCAGTTCATTGAGGTGGTTAAAAAAGGCCGGGGCGATCGCCTGAAAGAGTCTCCGGAGTTGTTCAGCGGTCTCTTTTGGAGCGGCCAGCAAGCGGTCGACATGGGCTTGGCCGACAGCTTGGGCAGCATTGATGGCGTGGCCCGTGATGTTGTCAAAGCCCCGGATGTGATCGACTACACGCAACGCGAAAATGTGGCCGAACGCTTTGTCAAGCGTTTTGGTGTGGCTGTGGGTGAGGGCAGCGTGCGCGCCATGCGCAGCATGGGGGCCAGTCTGCGTTGAAATGGCTTGTGATGCGCCCAATCATGGGCAGATCAAGGGCCTAAGGCATACACCGCTGGCGTGTGACTGTCCGGGCCTTTGAGCCCTTTTCTCCATTGCCCTACCGTGTGGCTCTGGGTGCTGGCACTGGGCAGTGTCAAGCCGCTGAGAATGGCCAGGCGGGTGGTGGCGTGCAGGCTTTGCAGCAAGCTGCCAAGCATGGCCGCGTTGCGGTACGGGGTTTCAATCCACAGTTGGGTCTGGCCCGTTTTAAGTGCCAAAGACTCCAGTTGTTTCAACCGGGCCGAGCGCTCTGCCGCGTCTTGTGGCAAGTAGCCGACAAAAGCAAAATTTTGCCCATTCAAGCCACTGGCGGCCAAGGCCAGGAGCAGCGACACCGGGCCAACCAAAGGCACCACAGCGATGCCCAGATCGTGCGCTGCTCGCACCACCGAACTGCCCGGGTCGGCCACGGCGGGCATGCCAGCTTCGCTGACCAGGCCGACATCGTGTCCCTCTAGGGCCGCGCTCAACAACGGTTTTCCATCAAAGCCAGACTGGTGGTCGCCTTTTTTATGCACATGTCGCGGCAATTCGATCAGGCTTTGTTCGGCCACAGGCGCGATCAGCGGGTGGGTTTCGCCTACGCGCTTCAAAAACGCCCGGGTGCTTTTGGCGTTTTCGCAGATCCAATGCCGAATGCCGGCGGCGCTTGCCAGGGTGTTGTTGGGCAGCACATGGTTGATGGGGGCTTGTTCGGCGCAGCCAAAGTCCAGCGGGGTGGGCACCAAAAGCAGGCGACCTTTTGGTGGGGTGGGTGCGTTCACAGCAGTTTCACCCCAGCTTGGCGCAGCAAACGGGCGGTGCGGATGAGAGGCAGCCCGATCAGTGCGGTCGGGTCGTCGTTGTCGATCGACTCCAAAAGGGCAATGCCCAAGCCCTCGCTCTTGGCGCTGCCCGCACAGTCGTAGGGCTGTTCGGCCTGCAGATAAGCCTCAATCTCCTCGTCGCTCAGGTTGCGAAAGACCACCCGCACCTGGGCCAAATCCACTTGGCTAAAGCCCGAAGCCAAACAAACCACCGCCAAAGCGGTATGAAAAATCACGGTTTGGCCACGCATTTGGCGCAACTGGGCAACGGCACGGGCATGTTCGCCGGGTTTGCCCAAGGCTTGTCCCGACAGATCGGCCACCTGATCGGAGCCGATCACCACCGCTTCGGGGTGAAGCGCTGCGACCGCTTGGGCTTTGGCCAAAGCCAGGCGCAAGGCCAAAGCTCTTGGGCTTTCTCCTGCCCGGGGTGTTTCGTCCACTTCAGGTGCGCTCACCTCAAAGGGAATGCGCAGGCGCTCCAGCAATTCGCGGCGGTAACGGGAGGTCGAGCCCAAAACCACCGAGCGTGCAGGGACGGTAGAGGCATCGAAAGCATTGGAGGCTTCAGAGGCAGCAAAGGTCGAGGTCAAAGTGCAGTTCCCAGTTCATTCAAAAAGGTGATTCTCTTACACTGGGGCCATGGATAAAAAATTCGACCCCCAACATTTGGATGTGCTGGCATTGGCCCGTGACGCAGCGCATGGGCACGGTGAGAGCGCCTTGGCCGAATGGCCACGTTTGGCCCTTGAGCAGCACGGTGACACCTTGACCGCCAGTGCCGTGGTCTGGCAACTGCAAGCTCGTGCGCTGCCACAGGCCGGCGGTGCCGATCAAATTTGGCTCGACATCCAAGCATCGCTGCAATTGCCTCTGCAGTGTCAGCGCTGTTTGGGTGCTGTTTTGCAAACAGTTCAGGCCCAGCGTTCGTTTCGTTTTGTGGCCGATGAAGCGACGGCCGCAGCCATGGACGATGAGGTCGAAGAAGATCTTTTGGTCATCAGCCGTGACTTGGACGCCTTGGCCTTGGTAGAGGATGAGTTGATTTTGTCCTTGCCGCTGGTGCCCTTGCACGCGGTGTGCCCAGAAGCCGTGCCGATGTCGGCGGTCGACCCTGAATTTGAAGAGGCCGCCGAGCGGCCCAAGCCTTTTGAGATCCTTGCGGGTCTCAAAACCGGCGCGCCCAGGTGAGTGGTGGGCCGTCACAGTTTCATGTCAAACGGTCTTGGGCTATAATTTGGGGCTTCGCTCAGTGCTGCTGAACGACAATCTCATCAACCAGACGCCGCGTTGCATTGACGCTGCCTCCCAGAATCCAAGGAGCCATCATGGCTGTTCAGCAAAACAAAAAGTCGCCTTCCAAGCGCGGTATGCACCGTTCGCACAATGCCCTGAACGTGCCGGGCATCGCTGTAGAGCCTACAACAGGCGAAATTCACCTGCGTCACCACATCAGCCCCAACGGTTTTTACCGTGGCCGCCAAGTGTTGAAAAACAAATCCGAAGCCTGATCGGCCCAGCCCTCAAGCCTGCACAGGCCCGGCGCTACTTTCGCAGTAGCCTCGGGCTTTTGTACTTTTGGCCTTGATTTTTCACGCCTCTGAGCACAGGACCCCATGACCACGACCACCCCGATCACCTTGGCTGTCGATTGCATGGGCGGCGACCATGGTCCCCGAGTCACTTTGGCGGCATGTCGCCATTTTTTGTCGGCACACCCGGATGCCCTTTTGTTGTTGGTGGGACGTGCCGAGGCCTTGACCGCGTGGTCCCATGACCGGGCCGAGGTGGTGGCTGCCAGCGAAGTGGTGGAAATGGACGATCCGCTTGAGGTGGCTCTGCGCAAGAAAAAAGACTCCTCGATGCGCGTGGCGATCGAGTTGGTGCGCGATGGCCGAGCATCGGCAGCCGTGTCGGCTGGCAACACCGGGGCGTTGATGGCCATCGCCCGTTATGTGCTGAAAACCATGGAGGGCATCGACCGTCCCGCCATCGCAGGTCAAATGCCCAATTTCAAAGGCGGCGGCACCACCATGCTTGATTTGGGGGCCAACGTGGACTGCAGCCCTGAGCATTTGCTGCAGTTCGCCGTGATGGGCTCGGCCTTGGTGGCCGTCTTGCAGAACAAAGAGCAGCCCTCGGTGGGCCTGCTCAACATCGGTGAAGAAGCCATCAAGGGCAATGAAATCATCAAAAAAGCCGGTGAATTGTTGCGATCTGCAGGCAATTCAGGCGATTTGAACTTCCATGGCAATGTCGAGGGCAACGATATTTTCAAGGGCACGGTCGACATCGTGGTCTGCGACGGCTTTGTGGGCAATGTGGCTTTGAAAGCCAGCGAAGGCCTGGCCACCATGATCGGTGGATTTTTAAAGGCCGAGTTCTCGCGCAATATCTTCACTAAATTTACAGCTATTTTGGCTTATCCGGTGCTAATAGCCTTTAAAAGTCGCGTAGACCACCGCCGCTACAACGGTGCTGCTTTGCTGGGTTTGCGCGGGTTGGTGTTCAAAAGCCATGGCTCTGCCGACGAGGTGGCTTTTGAGGCCGCCTTGAACCGGGCTTATGATGCATCCAAAAACCACTTGTTGGACCGTGTTCGCGAACGCATTGCCCATGCCGCCCCTTTATTGACCGGTATGCAGGCGGAGCGGGCAGAACCAGCCACCACATCTGTATGAGAACTTACTCCCGCATTCTGGGCACTGGCAGCTACCTGCCGGAAAAGCGCCTGAGCAACGACGATCTGGCCGCCGAATTGGCCTTGCAAGGCGTGGAAACCTCGGACAGCTGGATCGTTGAACGCACGGGCATTCGAGCCCGGCACTTTGCGGCCGACCACCAGGGTTGCAGTGATTTGGCCACCGAAGCGGCGCGTCAAGCGCTGCACGCTGCGGGCCTGAGCGCGCAGGACATCGACCTGATCGTGGTGGCCACATCGACCCCGGACATGGTGTTTCCCTCGGTGGCCACCATGGTGCAGCACAAATTGGGTGCGTCGGGTTGCCCAGCGTTCGATGTGCAGGCGGTGTGCAGCGGTTTCATTTATGCGTTGACCGTGGCCGATTCGATGATCCAGTCGGGTTCGGCCAAGCGCGCTTTGGTCATTGGCGCAGAGGTTTTCAGCCGCATTTTGGATTTCAAGGACCGCACCACCTGCGTGTTGTTTGGCGATGGTGCGGGTGCCGTGGTGCTCGAAGCTTCCGAGCAACCGGGTATCTTGGCCACCGACTTGCACGCCGATGGCCGCTACAAAGACATTTTGTGTGTGCCCGGGCATGTCAACCGGGGCGGCATTTTGGGCGATCCGGTGCTCAAGATGGACGGCCCGGCGGTCTTCAAACTGGCGGTGGGGGTGCTCGAAGACACGGCTCGCGCCAGCTTGGCCAAAGCCCAACTGACCGATGCCGACATCGATTGGTTGATTCCGCACCAAGCCAACATCCGCATCATGCAAAGCACCGCCAAAAAACTCAAACTGAGCGCCGACAAAGTGGTGGTGACGGTGGACCAGCACGGCAACACCTCGGCCGCCTCGATCCCCTTGGCCTTGGACACCGCAGTGCGCGACGGGCGCGTGCAGCGCGGCCAAACCGTCTTGCTGGAAGGCGTGGGGGGCGGTTTCACTTGGGGGTCGGTGATCCTGCGCTATTGACAACCACTGGGCGCGCCCATCAGGGGTCGGTGCGGCTTGCTGGCACCTGGCCTGTTGCCTAGCTTCTCAAAAATTGGTTTATGACGACATTTGCTTTTGTATTTCCAGGTCAGGGCTCCCAGTCGGTGGGCATGTTGGACGCGTGGGGCGACCACCCGGTGGTCCTTGAAACCCTGCACGAAGCGTCTGAGGCTTTGGGTGAAAACATCGCCCAACTGATCCACGAAGGCCCCAAAGAAGCTTTGGCCATGACCACCAACACCCAGCCCGTGATGCTGGTGTCGGCGGTGGCAGCCTACCGCGCCTGGTTGGCCGAAGGCGGTGCCCAACCTGTGGTGCTGGCCGGTCATTCCTTGGGCGAGTACAGCGCTTTGGTGGCCTCGGGCGTGTTGACGCTGGCCCAAGCGGCACCGCTGGTGCGCTTGCGCGCGGCGGCCATGCAAGCGGCCGTGCCGGTGGGTGTGGGGGCCATGGCGGCCATTTTGGGCTTGCCTTCCGACAAGGTGATTGCAGGCTGTCAAGAAGCGCAAGCCACTTTTGCAGCTGGCAGCGCCGAGGTGGTGCAAGCCGTCAACTTCAACGATGCGGCGCAAACCGTGATCGCGGGCAGCAAGGCCGCTATTGACAAGGCCTGCGAAGTGCTCAAAGGCATGGGCGCCAAGCGGGCGCTGTTGTTGCCTGTGTCGGCCCCGTTCCATTCCAGTTTGATGCAGCCCGCAGCCGAAAAGTTGCGTGAAAAATTGGCCACCCTGAGCTTGGGTGTGCCGCAAATCCCGGTGCTCAACAACATCGATGTCGCCATCGAGACCGATGCCGAGCGCATTCGAGATGCTTTGTACCGCCAAGCCTTTGGTCCGGTGCGCTGGGTGGAGTGTGTGCAAGCCATCAAAGCCCGTGGTGTGCGCACCTTGGTGGAGTGTGGACCCGGCAAAGCATTGACTGGCATGACGACGCGGATTGACCCCGAATTGACCGGCCTGGCTTTGTATGACCCGGCCACCTTGGCCGCCGTGAAAGGACAACTGGCATGACCGACGTTCAACAGACCCCATCCCAACAGGTCGCGCTGGTCACGGGTGCATCACGCGGCATTGGCGCGGCCATCGCTTTGCGTTTGGCGCAAGCCGGTTTTGTGGTGGTGGGCACAGCCACCACCGATGAAGGTGCCGCCAAGATCAGCCAAGCCTTGTCGGCTTACCCCGACAGCCGGGGGGCGAACTTGGATGTGAACGACGCGCAGGCGGGCAGCGCGCTGATCGAGGCCATTGTCAAGGCGCACGGAGGCTTGCAGGTGCTGGTCAACAACGCGGGCATCACCCGCGACACCTTGGCCATGCGCATGAAAGACGACGACTGGGACGCGGTACTGGACACCAACTTGAAGGCGGTGTTCCGCATGAGCCGCGCCGTGATGCGCCCCATGATGAAGCAGCGCTACGGCCGCATCATCAGCATCACCAGTGTGGTGGGCGCTTCGGGCAACCCCGGGCAGGCCAACTACGCGGCGGCCAAGGCTGGGGTGGCCGGTATGACCCGTGCGTTGGCCCGCGAACTGGGCAGCCGCCAGATCACCGTCAATTGCGTGGCCCCGGGTTTCATCGCCACCGACATGACCGCCAGCCTGCCCGAAGAGCAACACAAAGCCTTGTTGAACCAAATTCCTTTGGGGCATTTGGGTCAGACAGATGACGTCGCCCATGCGGTGGCCTTTTTGGCCGGGCCGCAGGCCGGCTACATCACAGGACAAGAATTGCATGTCAATGGTGGCATGCACATGGCCTGAATCCTCAAACAGGCTTCAGGGCAGGTAAAATCTGCGTTTTTCACAACCCTCAGAGGGACCCTATGAGCGATATCGAAGCACGTGTCAAGAAAATCATTGCCGAACAACTGGGCGTTGAAGAGTCACAAGTTACCAACGAAAAAGCCTTTGTGGCCGATCTGGGTGCCGACTCCCTGGACACAGTGGAGTTGGTGATGGCCCTCGAGGACGAGTTTGGCATCGAAATCCCTGACGAAGACGCAGAAAAGATCACCACGGTGCAAGCTGCGATCGACTACGCGCAACACAAGAAGGCCTGATCGAAGATGACCCGGCGCCGCGTTGTTGTCACGGGTTTGGGATGCGTCAGCCCTGTGGGCAACACGGTCGCTGACGCTTGGACCCAGCTGCTGGCCGGTGAGTCCGGCATTGGACTGATCACACGGTTTGACGCCTCGGCCGTAGCCTGCCGGTTTGCGGGCGAGGTCAAAAACTTTGACATCGAATCTTATATGTCCTCCAAAGAAGCGAGGACCATGGACCGCTTCATCCACTTGGGCATCGCCGCGGCGGCTCAAGCCATCCAAGACGCTGGGCTGCCCACGGGCGATGCGCTGGATGAAGAAGAGGCTTGCCGCATCGGTGTGGTGATTGGTTCTGGCATCGGTGGCCTGCCGCTGATCGAAGAAACCCACAGCGAGTACATTGCTCGCGGCGCGCGCCGCATTTCCCCATTTTTTGTGCCCGCCTCGATCATCAACATGATCTCTGGGCACGTCTCCATGCGCAGCGGCTTCAAAGGCCCCAACCTGTCGGTGGTGACCGCTTGCACCACAGGTTTGCATTCCATTGGCGAGGCCAGTCGTTTGATCGAGTATGGCGATGCCGATGTGATGGTCGCAGGCGGTTCTGAGGCCTGCGTGTCCCCTTTGGGTGTGGGTGGGTTTGCCGCCATGCGCGCTTTGTCGACCCGCAACGACGACCCGACCGCAGCGTCTCGTCCTTGGGACAAAGACCGTGATGGTTTTGTGCTGGGCGAAGGCGCGGGTGTGATGGTGCTCGAAGAGTACGAACACGCCAAAGCGCGGGGTGCCAAGATCTACGCCGAATTGTCAGGTTATGGCATGAGCGCTGACGCGGGCCACATGACTGCACCCAGCATGGACGGCCCGCGCCGCGCCATGGTCAACGCCATGCGCAATGCGGGTGTCAACGCCGACCAGATCGATTACCTGAACGCCCACGGCACCTCCACGCCGCTGGGGGACATCAACGAAACCAATGCCATCAAGGCGGCTTTGGGCGACCATGCCTACAAAACCGTGGTCAGTTCGACCAAGTCCATGACCGGTCACCTCTTGGGCGGTGCAGGGGGCATTGAAAGCGTGTTCACTGTGCTGGCGCTGCACCACCAAAAAGTGCCGCCGACCATCAACCTGCACAACCCCGACCCCGAGTGCGATTTGGACTATTGCGCCAACACGGCACGCGACATGAAAATCGACGTGGCGCTGAAAAACAACTTCGGTTTTGGAGGCACCAACGGTTCTTTGTTGTTCAAGCGCATGGTTTGAACGCAAAGACGGGTCACCAGCATGCAAAACGCTCCACCTGTGGCTTTTCCGGTGGGGCGTTTTGTTTGGGGCCGGGCTGGCTGGATGGGGGCCAGTTTGTTGTCCGCATCAGGCTTGATCGGCTGGCAGTGGAGCAGTGGTGCGGCCCAAACTGAGGTCTGGCTGGGCTGGTTATTTTGGGCCGGGTGTGTGGGCCTTGTTGCTGGCTGGGCTCCTCGGCAAACCTTGCGCGACGGGCGCTTGCTGTGGAGCGGAGAAGACTGGTTTTGGCTGCCCGATGGCGCTGCCGCGCGGGGCGAATTGCAAAGGGTGAGCTTGTGGGTGGGTTGGGACACAGACACCCGTTTGCTGCTCTGGGTTCAATGTACCGATGAGGCCCGTCCTCAGCCCGGGGCATTGCTGACTTGCGCATGGCTGCAAAAAAGCGCGATGCCCTCAAAGTGGCACGGATTTAGATGCGCTGTATATTCGCGCCCGAAGCCGCTTGACACGCTGGAGCGGCCGAGAGCGCGTTGAATGGGCTGCGGTGCGATTCGGTGCATCGACTGCGCCAGAGACTTTTAAATTTCGCATGGGGCTTGACTATCAAAAAGGGGATCGTGTGTTGACAAAAATTTGGACCCACAAAGTTGCTGCTGTTTTTTTGGCAAATGCCTTGTTGATTGGCGTGATGCTTGTGCCACCGGGTGTCGCGATGGCCCAAAGCGCCGGGACCACGCTGCGTGGATTGCCCGACTTCACCGAACTGGTTGAGCAGGTAGGGCCCTCCGTGGTCAACATCCGAACACTTGAAAAATCACGGTCCAATGCAGCAGGTGCCAATACCCCTGACGAAGAGATGCAAGAATTGTTCAAGCGTTTCTTTGGAGTCCCCATGCCCAACGGGCCCAGAAGAGCGCCACAACCCAACAGGCCGCCAGACGAAGCGCAACCCCGCGGCGTTGGTTCGGGCTTCATCCTGAGCTCAGACGGCTTCATCATGACCAACGCCCATGTGGTGGACGGTGCAGATGAGGTGTTGGTGACCTTGACCGACAAACGCGAATTCAAAGCCCGCTTGGTGGGCGCGGACAAACGAACCGATGTGGCGGTGGTGAAGATTGAAGCCACCGGCTTGCCAGCGGTGAAGGTGGGCGATGTGAACCGTTTGCGGGTGGGTGAGTGGGTGATGGCGATCGGTTCGCCGTTTGGCTTAGAAAGCACCGTGACCGCAGGCATTGTGAGTGCCAAGCAGCGTGACACTGGCGATTACCTGCCTTTCATCCAAACCGATGTGGCCATCAACCCCGGAAACTCGGGCGGCCCACTGATCAACATGCGAGGCGAGGTGGTGGGCATCAACAGCCAAATTTACTCCCGCTCTGGCGGTTTCATGGGCATTTCATTTGCCATCCCGATGGATGAAGCCATGCGTGTCAGCGATCAACTGCGATCGACAGGCCGTGTCAGCCGTGGACGGATCGGCGTCATGATTGCCCCCGTGACCAAAGAGGTGGCTCAATCCATTGGCCTTGGCAAAGCGCAAGGCGTGTTGGTGCGTGGTTTGGAAGAGGGCTCTCCCGCTGAAAAAGCCGGTATCGAAGCGGGTGACATCATCCTCAAATTCGATGGCAAAGCGATTGAAAAAACTGCCGACTTGCCCCGCGCTGTGGGCAACACCAAGCCCGGGACCAGCGTGACCATGACGGTATTCAGGCGAGGTGAAAACAAAGACATTCGGTTGACTGTGGCCGAGGTCGAGGCAGAGCAAAAGACCGCTGCTGCACCTGAGAAAGAAGCCCCAAGCGCCAACATTCAGCACTTGGGCCTGACCCTGAGTGAACTGAGTGAAGCGCAAAAGAAGCAAGCCCGTGTGCGTGCCGGTGTGCGTGTGGACGCTGCTGTCGATGCGGCCAGCCGCGCCGGCATCCGCGAGGGCGACTTGATATTGGCGGTGGCCAATACCGAGATCACATCGGTCGCGGTTTTTGAAGCCTTGATGGCTCGGATAGACAAAACCAAGCCCGTCAGCGTGTTGATTCGGCGTGGTGATGGGGCGCAGTACGTGCTGATACGCCCCTCGCCCTGAAGGCGGCGAATGCCCATTGGCCCTTAACTTCTTGAGGTTTTGGGGACAATGGGTTTTGATTTGACTGTGGATTTCGCATCACAAGCATGATTTTTTTTAAAAGTTTGTAACTGCTGACTTTTTGGGTTCTCATGCACAATTTGGTTAAAATCTCGCTTGAAAGTGTGCGATTCATGGCCTGTAGGGCAGCGCCGGGTTCACCATGCGAAATCCCCAACCTTGATCTGCCTTGAATCCACAGCCAGCCCACAAGTTGTCCATTTAAAAGCATTTTTTCCTGTGGATAAGATGTTGATAAAATCCTCCTCAATAGCCTTCTTGACAAGTCCTACCTGTTCAGCAGGCTGTGCGAACGAGCCAATCTGCCTACAATGAACCTCCAACTTTCGCAGTTGCCATTGATGGTTGGTTCAGGGCGCGTCAACACCAGACGCGCCCTTTTTTCTTTTTCGGATCCTTGATCCACAAACACTTGCAGAACTTCCTTGATGAACCACATCAGAAATTTTTCGATCATCGCCCACATTGACCATGGCAAATCCACGCTGGCCGATCGTTTGATCCAACACTGCGGCGGCCTCGAAGCGCGGGACATGCAAGCCCAAGTGCTCGATTCGATGGACATCGAGAAAGAGCGTGGCATCACCATCAAAGCGCAAACTGCTGCGCTGCAATACAAGGCCAAAGATGGCCTGGTGTACAACCTCAATCTGATCGACACACCCGGCCACGTGGACTTCTCTTACGAGGTCTCGCGTTCCTTGTCGGCCTGCGAAGGGGCTTTGCTGGTGGTAGACGCCAGCCAGGGCGTGGAAGCCCAAACAGTGGCCAACTGCTACACCGCCCTCGACTTGGGTGTGGAGGTGGTGCCGGTGCTCAACAAGATGGACCTGCCCAATGCCGACCCGGACAACGCCCGCACGGAAGTGGAAGACGTGATCGGGATTGACGCGACCGACGCCATTCCGTGTTCGGCCAAAACCGGCATGGGCATTGAAGAAATTCTCGAAGCCGTGGTGGCCCGCATGCCACCGCCCAAAGGCAAAACGGATGCGCCCCTGCGCGCCATGATCATTGACAGCTGGTTTGACAGCTACGTGGGTGTGGTGATGCTGGTGCGTGTGGTGGACGGCCAGTTGCTCAAAAACGAACGCATCAAGATGATGGCCAGCAACGCGGTGTACGAAGTGGGCAGCTTGGGTGTGTTCACCCCCGCTAACGAGCCGCGCCCATCGCTCAAAGCGGGCGAGGTGGGTTACATCATTGCGGGCATCAAAGAGTTGCAGGCGGCCAAGGTGGGCGACACCGTCACGCTGGAAAAGAAACTGCCCAACAATTTGGGCCCAGCGACCGAGGCTTTGCCAGGCTTCAAAGAAATTCAGCCACAGGTGTTTGCAGGTCTGTACCCGACCGAAGCCAACCAATACGACGGCCTGCGCGACGCGCTGGAGAAACTCAAACTCAACGACGCTTCTTTGCACTACGAGCCCGAAGTCTCGCAAGCGCTGGGCTTTGGTTTTCGGTGTGGCTTTTTGGGCTTGTTGCACATGGAAATTGTGCAAGAGCGGCTGGAGCGCGAGTTCGACCAAGACCTGATCACCACCGCGCCCAGCGTGGTCTACCAAGTGGTCCAACCGGGTGGCGAAGTCATCATGGTGGAAAACCCGTCCAAGATGCCCGACCAAGGCAAGCTGCAAGAAATCCGCGAACCGATTGTCACGGTGCATTTGTACATGCCGCAAGACTACGTGGGCCCGGTGATGACGCTGGCGAACCAAAAACGCGGTGTGCAGCTCAACATGGCTTACCACGGCCGCCAGGTCATGCTGACCTACGAGATGCCGCTGGGCGAGATCGTGCTCGACTTTTTTGACAAACTCAAATCGGTCAGCCGAGGCTATGCCTCCATGGACTACGAGTTCAAAGAGTTCCGGACATCTGACGTGGTCAAGGTGGACATCTTGCTGAACGGCGAAAAGGTCGACGCGCTGTCCATCATCGTGCACCGCTCACAGTCACAGTACCGGGGGCGTGCGGTGGTCGCCAAAATGCGCGAGATCATCAGCCGCCAGATGTTCGATGTGGCGATTCAAGCGGCCATTGGGGCCAACATCATCGCGCGGGAAAGCATCAAGGCCATGCGTAAAAACGTCTTGGCCAAATGCTACGGTGGCGATATTTCGCGCAAGCGCAAACTGCTGGAGAAACAAAAAGCCGGCAAGAAGCGCATGAAACAAATTGGCTCGGTCGAGGTGCCGCAAGAGGCGTTCTTGGCCATTTTGCAGGTGGAAGATTGATGCAGTTCCTCACGTCTTTGATCCTGGCCGCGTTTCTTGCTTACGCGGGTTCTTGGTACCTGGGTTACCTCGAGGGCAACTTCGCCCTGCTGCTGTTGTTGGCCACCGTGGTCACCGGCATTTATTGGCTGGCCGAGCGCTTTTTCTTTTTGCCGCAACGCCAAAAAGCGGTGGCTCAGCTGGAAGCCGAAACGGCACAACGCCGCACTGATCTGGGCAAAATGGGCATCGATCAAGTGGACACCGACATCCGCGAAAGCCGCGAAAAGCTGTTGATGCAGCCGTGGTGGTTGGACTGGACAGCGGGCCTGTTCCCGGTGATCGTGGTGGTGTTCATCTTGCGCTCGTTTTTGTTTGAGCCCTTCAAGATTCCCTCGGGCTCCATGATTCCCACCTTGCACATTGGCGACCTGATCTTGGTCAACAAATTCCATTACGGCATTCGCCTGCCGGTGGCCAATACCAAGTTGACCGAAGGCACACCGGTGCAGCGCGGCGATGTGATGGTGTTCCGTTACCCGCCCAAACCCAGTGTCGACTACATCAAGCGCGTGGTGGCTTTGCCCGGCGACGAGGTGGCCTATCTGAACAAAACATTGCGCATCAATGGTCAACCCGTGCCCACCGAAGTCTTGCCGGACTTCTTTGACGACTCGACCATGCAATACCACAAACACCGCCGCGAATTGCTCGGCCTAAAGCCCCACCAAACCTTGCAAGACGACACGCGGCCTGCTTTTGTTCCGGGTGCTGACCCCTTTCCTGGCCGTGAAAATTGCAATTACACCGTCGAGGGCGTGATCTGCAAAGTGCCCACAGGCCACTACTTCGTGATGGGTGACAACCGTGACAATTCTCTCGATTCACGCTACTTCGGCTTTGTGCCCGACGCCAACATCGTGGGCAAAGCCTTCTTTGTGTGGATGAATTTTGGCAACCTCAAGCGCATTGGCGCTTTTGACTGAGGTGCGTGTGACCACGTCTTCGCATGCCCCATCGGGCTTGTCCGAGCTGCAAGTTCGTCTGGGCTATGCCTTTGGCCAAGTGGCCTTGCTGCAGCAGGCGCTGACGCACCGCAGTTTCAGCGCCGACCACTACGAACGCTTGGAGTTTTTGGGCGACTCGGTGCTCAACCTGGCGGTCTCGCACATGCTTTATGTCCAGTTGGGCGAGATGCCCGAGGGCGACTTGTCGCGGGTGCGTGCCAACTTGGTCAAGCAAGACACGCTGCACCAATTGGCCAAAACGCTGGACATCTCCGGCGTGATGCGTTTGGGTGAAGGCGAGATGCGCTCGGGCGGCCAAGGCAGGCCCTCGATTTTGGCTGACATGCTCGAGGCCATCATCGGCGCGGTCTACCTCGATGGCGGTTACCAGGACGCGCAGACCCTGGTCGAACGCTTGTTTGCCAAGGTCGACATCAAGCCCGACATGCAGGCGGTGGGCAAAGACCCCAAGACCGAGCTGCAGGAGTGGTTGCAAGGGCGCAAGCTCGCGCTGCCCAAATACACGGTTGTTGGCACCTCTGGCGCTGCACACCGCCAACAGTTCGAAGTGTCTTGCGAAGTGACCGAATTGCGCCAAACCCAACAAGGCTCGGGCGCGTCGCGTCGTGCAGCCGAACAAGCAGCAGCTTGCGCCATGCTGCGCACCCTGAAATCCGAAAGCACCGCATGAGCACCGACAAAACCCCCAACGCATCTGGCCTCACGCCGCAAGACAAAGCCATGCGCCGTCCGGTTCAAATCGCGGGGGTGACCATTCAGCCGCGCGATGCCTCTGAGGACGCCGCCTTGCCCGCCGTGACCTTGGCGCCTGCGCCTTTGCCCGTTGATGGGCAGCATTGCGGCCTGGTGGCCATCGTGGGCAAGCCCAACGTCGGTAAATCCACCTTGCTCAACGCCCTGGTGGGCCAAAAAATCAGCATCACCTCGCGCAAAGCCCAAACCACGCGCCACCGCATCACCGGCATCCGCACCCAAGGGGCGTCGCAGTACGTGTTTGTGGACACGCCCGGTTTCCAGACCATCCACGGCACCGCGCTGAACAAGTCGTTGAACAAAACCGTGGTGGGGGCCGTGAGCGATGTGGACCTGGTCTTGTTCGTGGTCGAGGCCGGCAGCTTCACCACGGCAGACGCCAAAGTGCTGGCGCTGCTCAAGCCCGGCATACCGGTTTTGTTGGTGGCCAACAAGCTCGACAACGTGCACCGCCGGGGTGACATTGCGCCTTGGTTGCGTGAGATGCAAGAGCGCCACGCTTTTACAGAGTTTTTCCCCATGTCGGCCAAGCAGCCCAAAGACATTGAGCGCTTGCTGGGCGTGTGCGAAAAATACCTGCCCGAGCAACCTTGGTTTCACGCCGAAGACGAACTCACCGACCGCAGCGAGAAGTTTCTCGCCAGCGAGATGGTGCGCGAAAAACTCTTTCGCCTGACGGGTGACGAGTTGCCCTACACCTCCACCGTGGTGATCGACAAGTTCGAGGAAGAGGCCGGTCGCACCGCCAAACGCATGCTGCGCATCGCGGCCACCATCGTGGTCGAGCGCGACGGTCACAAAGCCATGGTGATCGGTGACAAGGGTGAAAAACTCAAGCGCATCGGCACCGAAACCCGCGTCGAGCTGGAACGGCTGTTGGACGCCAAGGTCTTCATCGAGCTGTGGGTCAAGGTGCGTTCGGGCTGGGCCGACGACGAAGCCCGCGTGCGCAGCTTCGGTTACGAGTAAGCCCCGCGCCCATGGCCACAAAGCGGATCGCCGACGAGCCCGCCTATGTCTTGCACCGCTACGACTGGAGCGAGACCAGCCTGATTTTGGACGTCTTCACCCGCCACCACGGCCGCGTGGCCTTGGTGGCCAAAGGGGCCAAGCGGCCGACCTCGAGCTTTCGCCCGGTGCTCTTGCCTTTGCAGCCTTTGTCGCTGGCTTTTGGGGGCGATGGCGACGTGCGCACCCTCAAGTCGGCCGAGTGGGTGGGCGGGCACGTCATGCCCACCGGAGAGGCCTTGCTGTCGGGCTACTACCTGAACGAATTGCTCATGCGTTTGACCGCCCGTGACGACCCGCACCCCCGGCTGTTTGACGTGTACGCCGCCGCCGTGCGCCTGCTGGCCAGCGGCGACCCGGACGCTTTGCAATGGGCTTTGCGCGGCTTTGAGCTCTTGCTGCTCAAAGAGATGGGCTTGCTGCCCGCGCTCGATGTGCAGACCCTGACCCTCAAACCCCTGTCGCCCACAGACCGTTACACCTTGGTACCCGAGGCGGGCCTGCAATGGGTGGGTGCGGACAGCCGCAGCGCTTTGTGCGGTGCGCAGTGGCAAGACCTGCACACCGCATTGGCGTCTGCCGTTCCCATGGCGGCCTTGTTGCGCGAATGTGCCGACCTTTTGGTGCAGCTGCAACGCCCCTTGCGCCTCTTGCTCAATTACCATTGCGGCGTGGGTGCACTGCGCACCCGCCAAATGATGCTGGACCTGCAAAACTTATGAACACCTCCACGACCACTTTTTCCCAACGCGTGGCCTTGTCGGTCAACGTCAACAAAGTTGCCTTGCTGCGCAACTCGCGGCACTTAGATCTGCCCAGCGTCGCGCGCGCCGCCGAGATGTGTCTGCAAGCGGGCGCCAACGGCATCACCATCCACCCCCGCCCGGACGAGCGCCACATCCGCGCCAGCGACGTGCCCGAGCTGCACGCCCTGATGCAGGCCTGGCCCGAGCGCGAGTTCAACATTGAGGGCAACCCTTTCCACAACCTGATGGGCCATGTGCGCGCCGTGCGCCCGCACCAAGTGACCTTTGTGCCCGACAGCGAAGGCCAGTTCACCAGCGACCACGGTTGGCTGTTCCCGCAAGACGCCGAGCGCTTGAAGCCCTTGGTTGATGAGTGCAAAGCGCTGGGTGTGCGCGTGAGCCTGTTCATGGACCCCATCCCCGCGCAAATGGCCGCTGCCCGCGCCTTGGGGGCTGACCGGGTGGAGTTGTACACCGAACCCTATGCCGCCAGCTTCGGCACCCCCGAGCAGGCCGCCCAATTGCAGCGCTACGCCGAGGCAGCGGATGCTGGCACCCAAGTCGGCCTGGGCTTGAACGCAGGCCACGACCTGAACCGCGACAACTTACCGGCCTTTGTGGCGGCGGTGAAGGGCCTGCAAGAAGTCTCCATTGGTCACGCCTTCATGGCCGATGCGCTGGAGATGGGCTACGCCGCCACGGTGCAGGCCTACTTGGGACTGCTCAGCTCGGAGCGTTGAGTGTTGAGTGTTGAGCGTTGAGCGTTGAGCGTTCGGCGTTGAGTGTTAAGCGTTCAGTGTTCAGCGTTCAGTGTTCAGCGTTCAATGTTCAGTGTTCAGCGTTCAGCGTTCAGTGTTCAGCGTTCAGCGAAAGAGACAGAATTGAACCCGAACTGCCAACGCCCAACGCCCAACGCCCAACGCCCAACGCCCAACGCCCAACGCCCAACGCCAAACGCCCAACGCCAAACGCCAAACGCCCAACGCCAAACGCACAACGCCCA
>NZ_JBIKIL010000062.1:0-21232 GCF_044361645.1 Limnohabitans sp.
TGATGTCAGCAGTTGCTGCGGCAATTCGATCGAAGGGTTGTCAGCAGATGTGTAACGCACTGAGCACCAAACTCGGAGTTTCATGGGCAAGTGCTGTTACCCTTGAGCAACAGCAGTTGATAGCGAGGCGGATAGGAAATCGAACCGCTGGGTGAGCTTGAATGGCGCCAATTAATTCATCAGGATGTCCGTACGCGTCGTGATCAATGCAGAGGGCGGTTTTTATTTGAACTTGCTTTTTTGCAGATCAACCACTGCTGTCCAAAACAGCAGCCTTCCAAAGACTTGGTTTGGCGAGTCCTGCACGATCCGTCAACGCACCTCTAGCCTACAAGTCCATGCCGCCCAGAACAAGAGATAAAATTTTTGTATATAATTTGTTTTTTTTATTAAACTATGGTTAACAAAAAATAAAGTAAACTGTGTTTTGAGTTATGCAGACACCACCATGGACGTTTAACGTCTACCCTCTCAATCCCTAAATTTTTACCATGCAAAAGTTCATTCTTTCAGTTACCGTGGCACTGGGCCTTCTTCTGAGTTCAGTCGCAACATTGGCACAACCCCAGATCGTCTGGGTGGAGACGAAAGGCGATGCTATTCCAGCGACCGCAGTTGCAGCCGGCAACGAAGCAAACGGCGAAAAGCTGTTTATGTGCCGCATGACAAACGCGGCCCCCCCTGAACGAAGGACCCTGCAACCTGGCAAGACGCGCCGCGGATTCGGCGCCTGCAATTTCCACCAAGACGGCTTCGAATTCGGCTCTTATGTCTATGAAGTCGCCGTTGCACTGCCTGCAGGCGCAAAGTGGCAGCGGACCGAAGCTTCCAACATCCCCCCCACTGCCATTGTGGCCGGACAGTCAGGGATCACAGTTTCCATCCCGCGGAACATCCCGCTGTACTTTTGCCGTGCGAATTACAGGGGCGGGGTGCACATCGGCAACACGCGCCCAGGATTTAATGGTTGTGGGTTTGGCTGGGGCGGTCGTCAAATCAGTATTCGCAATTATGAAATCCTGGTAGCACCTGTTGGCACGTTTATGGGTTGTCAGCAGATGAGTAATACATTGGGCACCCATCACGAAATTACATGGGGCAATGCAAATCCCGCTCAGCAACAGCAATGGGCAGCAAATGGCTGCACGACCAAACCTCAATTTATGGGTTGTCAGCAGATGAGTGACACATTGGGCACCAATGCCGGAATTACATGGGGCAGTGCGACGCCCGCTCAACAACAGCAGTGGACAGCGAATGGCTGTACGACCAAACCTCAAACTGCTAGAAATATTGTTAGGCCCTGGTGATGTCAGCAGTTGCTGCGGCAATTCGATCGAAGGGTTGTCAGCAGATGTGTAACGCACTGAGCACCAAACTCGGAGTTTCATGGGCAAGTGCTGTTACCCTTGAGCAACAGCAGTTGATAGCGAAGCGGATAGGAAATCGAACCGCTGGGTGAGCTTGAATGGCGCCAATCAATTCATCAGGATGTCCGTACGCTATTGGGGCGCGCGCAGTTCATGAAGTTGCAGCGCCAAGTGCAAAGAAAGACGGCGCCCCGGCATGTCAAATGCGCCTAACAAAGCGCTGGCTGTCGCCAATCGGTTGTTCAGCGTATTGACGTGAACCTCGAGGCGGGCGGCGGCCTCCTTGGCGTTGCAGCCCAGGTCAAAGTACATCAGCAGGCTAGACGCCAGCTTGGTGCCACGTGCCTGGTCGTGTGCCAGCAGCACGCCGATGGTCGCGTCAATGAACGTCTGAGGAGACGTTGCGCCATCCGGCTGTGCGCTGCCAAAAGTTGCAACAAACGGCGCAAGTTCGTCAACCAGACGAATGGACCCCATGCTGCTCGGGTGCTCAGACATCAGTGTGCGCACCAGCGCCAAGCTTTTGTGCAAGCTCGCAAACCGACCCGGCAGCATCGCCAAAGATTCGCAAGGTGCCGAAATCAGCCCAAGCACGGCCAGTCGGGGCCTTTCGTCGAGCGCCTTTTGCAGCGCGTGGCGCAGCGCCATGGGTTGGAGATCAGGGCACAGCACAACAACCCGGCCGTCCAGTTCGCAGACGAGGGCGCGTGAACCTGCCCAACGCGTCTGTAGCCGCCTTTGCACCGACTTGGGTGTGGTGCCAGCCGTGTTCCCCTGTGCAGCGAGCTCGAGCAGCGCCAGCACGCTCACAGCGCCCAAGGCCAGCCCGCGCGTTGCAGCCAAGCCAGCGAGCTCTGCGCTGCCCACGCGCAGCGGGTGCAAAAGATCTGCAAGCAATTGCGCCGAGTCAGCGGCCTGGGCTTCGACCGTCAGTCGGGGGGCAAGCAGCACGAGCGCCATGACGATGGCGCTGCGTTCCAGGGTGCGCATCGCCACTTCGGACAGCGGCGTCGCACTCAGCACGATCAAGCCGCCGAGGAGGCGACTGCCGCCCACGATGGCCGCCAGTCGGCCTTGGCGACCGGCCGGTGCTGCGATGGCCACAGAGCGACCGCTGAGACGGCTGTCGTCGAGTGCAGCGTGCACCTGCAGTTCTTGCAACCAAGGATTCAGCACACTGCCGCCCTGGCTGACACTGG
The DNA here is from genome assembly GCF_044361645.1 of Limnohabitans sp. Lineage (GTDB taxonomy): Bacteria > Pseudomonadota > Gammaproteobacteria > Burkholderiales > Burkholderiaceae_C > Limnohabitans_A. Next base: position 2,570 of record NZ_JBIKIL010000062.1, read on the forward strand.
CGCCGTCGGGCCCGGCGCTGCACAGCACGCTGTCGGCACCATCCACCAGCACCACCTCGGCGTCCAGCAGGCTAGCGACGGTGCGGCACACATCGACTTGGGTGCCACCCTGGGCCACCAAACTCGTCAGCCGTTCATGGGCCTGGGCCGCCAGCTCCAACACTTGGGTTTGATGTTGCAGCAGCTGGTTGCTGTCTTCGGCCTGCTGCAAGGCCTTGCGCGTCTGCGCATGGGCTTGCGCATTGCGCACGGCTACGACGGCATGGGCGGCCAGCATCCCAAGTGTGGCGATATCGGGATGGGTGTAGTCGCGTGCAACACGGTCGGCGAGAACCAGCACGCCGATGACGTCCGTGCCCGACAGCATCGGAACCGCAACCATGGACTTCACGCCCTCCCCGCGCAAGATCGCATCGATCTGCTCGTCGTGAATGACCCGCTCCTCGGCAAAGTAATCTGCCGTTGCAAACGGGGAGCGGGTGCGTCGCACGTAGCCAGCAGCACCACGCCCCTGCGCGACGCGCATCAACTGAGCCCACTCGGTGGTGACTCCGTTGATCGCCAGCACCACCAACTCGTCCTTGCTGTCGACTTCGGGGCCGGCAATCCAACCCAAATGGCTGCCAAGCAGGGCTCGGCTGCGCTCGACGATGGCCTGCAACACACTTTCTGGCTCGCGCAGCACAGTCAGGTCGCGCGCCGTTTCTGAGACTGCTCGCCAGGCGCGTTCGAGGTCGCGTGACTGGGCCACCTGAAGCCGCAGCATGGCCAATTCCTCAGAGTCGGCGCTGGGCTCCAAACCCACGACAAAACCCCTCGGATCGGGGTTTTCGAGACCCTCAGGATCACCGGTCAGATCCTGATGGGAAAGTGCGTCTTTGGAGTTCACGCCGCAATTGTAGATAGATGACAGCAAATAGCAGAAAAAATGTGTTTTTTACACATTGCCACACGGCTGTATCAGGCCCAAGCTCTGCCTCAGTTCAAAAAAAATGGAGACCTAACGTGAGGCTGCCCAGTCTGTCCCAGCAAACGATCGTGTTCGCGATCTTTGTACTGATGTTCGCCGTATTTTCCGCCTTGCTGCCCGGATTCCTCAACACCGGCAACATGTTGGGGCTGCTGCAGAACGTCGCAATCCTCGGCATTTTGGGCTTGGGCATGGCGATCATTGTCATTGGCCGAGGCATTGACATCTCCATGGTCGCCGTGCTGGCCGTGCCGGCCGGGCTGATTTTGCAAATGGTGCAGGACGGTCACTCGGTGCCCGTTGCATTTGCCGCTGCACTTGCACTGGCGCTGGTCTTTGGCTTAATCAACGGCTGGCTCACGGCCTACGCCGAGGTGCCGTCATTGTTCACGACACTGGCCTCGGGGCTGTTCCTGGCGGGGCTCGGACAGGTGGCGTTTTTCCGTCTGGACGTCGTGCAGTGGAGTCCGAACCTTGAAAGCGTTGCTTGGATCGGGCGCGGCACGCTGCTGGGCATCCCGATGCCGGTGCTGATGTTCGCTCTGGTCGCGGTGGCGGTGGCTTTTTTTCTGCGCCGTACGCGACTGGGCAGCTATGTCTATGCAATCGGCGACAACCCCTTCGGCGCACGCACCACCGGCATTCCAACGCGGCCAGTGATCGTGCTGCAGTACGTGCTGGCTGCGCTCATTGGAGCCTTTGCCGGCATGGTGATGGCCGCGTCTGTCAACAGCATACCGACCCGAATTTACAACTCCACCTTGATCTACGACGTCATTTTGGTTGTGGTACTTGGCGGCATTGGCCTTTCGGGCGGGCGAGGCGGCGTGGTCAACGTGATCATCGGAACGCTTCTTATCGGCACTTTGCTCAATGGCATGACCATCATGGACATGTCGTATTCCGCACAGAACTTGGTCAAGGGGGTGGTACTGCTGATTGCCATCTTGATCGATTCCTTCGTCAATCCCCGCAACGAAGAAACGGCTCAGCAGGGGGATATATGAAGTTGGAAACTCTTTTTTTTCCGCCCATCCGGGCTCTTGGCAATAACTCTATGGAGACATGTATGACCACACGATTGAGCTTTCTCAAGGCCACCGCATTTTCGGTCGCGCTGGGCGCCAGCGCAGGCGCTTTCGCCCAAGGCAAAGGCTTAGAAGATCCGTTTCGCGACGCTTACTACAAAACCATGTCGGGCAAAGTCGTGGCCTTTGTGCCTGTTGCGCTGAGCTTCGACCTTGCACAGGGCTGGCTCAAGGGTTTGAAAGAAGAGCTCGAGCCACTGGGCGTGAAGATCATTGCGCGTGACCCCAACTGGAGCACAAACGCTGGTGCCCAGGCTGTGACCAGCCTCATCGGTGAAAAACCCGATGTGATTGTGGTGCACAACCCTGACGTGCAAACCTACGCCAGGCTGCTGCGCACAGCCGAGACCAATGGCATACAGGTGGTTCAGATCAATATGCGCTCGGCGTATTCTTCGGTGGCCTATGTCGGTGCAGACTGGGTAGAGATCGGCGAAAAAGCGGCAACAGCAGTCGTTGCAGCTTGTAAGGGCAAGTCAAACAAAATCTCGATAGTGCAAGGCGCGTTGTCTGCCGCCGCCAGCGCCTACACGCTCAAGGGCGTAGAAAATGTGCTGGCCAAGAACCCACAGATCACGGTGGTTTCCAGCCAAGCAGCCGACTGGGATGCCGCCAAGGCCAAAGGCATCACCCAGACTGTGCTCAAGCAGCACCCCGACCTGTGCGGCACCGTTGGTTTCTGGGACGGCATGGATTCTGGTACGGCCGCTGCCATCAAAGAAGCGGGCCTGACCGGTAAGGTGTTTCTTGCCACCTCTGGCGGTGGCGAGCAAAAAGGCGCGTGTGACCAGGTCAAGAGCGGTGCCTACGACCTGAACCTGAGCTATGACGTGCCCACTCAGGCCATCACCATGGCTGGCCAGATCAAGTGGTTGTTGCAGAACACGGGCAAGACCAAGGGTTTGGGGGGATCGATCTACACGACGCTGATCCCGATCACGAAAGCCAATGCCAGTGTTGAAGGCACGTGCTGGAAGTTGGGCAAGTCCTGAGGCTTGCTGGAAGGCCCGGCGTGCTGGACACGCCGCGGCACCAATCCGTTTCGCGATACCGACAGCTCTGGGTGTGTTCTGACGCCCGTAACCTGATGGCAAGACAATGCAAAAAACTTTGAATCGACCTGTCGAGTTGCCCGCAGCTGGCGCTGCTGCGCCAGCTGCAGAGTCGCTGCGTGACCGTTTGACGCGCTGGCGATACCACTATTGGCCCGATCACCTGCTCGGTGAGGTGCTGGCCAAGCGATGGATGGAAACCGCCATTCCGGTGGCCGTGCTGGTATTCGTGGTCATTGGCTTGTCGCAGTTGTTGCCCAACTTCTTTTCTCCATTCAGCCTGGCCAGCAACGGACGCCAGGCGGGCGAAATCGGCTTCATCGTGTTTGGCATGGCGCTGGTGATGATTGTGGGCGGCATCGACCTGTCGGTCGGTTCGATGTTTGCGTTGACCAATTTCACCGCGCTATTTCTGATGCATGTGCTGGGCTGGCCCGTGTTGGGCGCGGTGGCAGTGACGCTGCTCGTCGGTGCCTTGCTTGGCGCAGTCAACGGTGTGCTGATCGGGTTTTTTAGATTGCGGGCCTTCTTGACCACCTTGATCACCTTGATCATTTATCGCGCCATGTATGACTTGGCGATTGCCGATTACGCCACCGCCATCGCCGGCGGCTTTCCAGAGTCTTCGGTTTGGGAGGCCATCGGCAACGGCGGCTGGTTTGGCGTTCCGACTGTGGTTTGGTGTTACGCCTTGGTCGCCGTATTCGGCCATATCTTCTTGACGCGACTGCGCCCCGGCTGGCACATCACGGCCATCGGTGGATCACGTCGTTCAGCCTACAACACCGGTATTGCGGTGCGTCGAACGGTGGCACTGACCTATGTTGCCAGCGGCGTACTCACGGCGGTTGGTGGTGTCTTTTTCGCTTCACGGCTGGCGACTGCTGGCGGAGATATCGGCGTGGGCCTGGAAGTCTTGGTGCTGACCGCAGCCGTGATCGGTGGCATCAGCTTGGGCGGCGGCAAGGGCTCGGTCATGAAGGCCATGGTCGGCACCTTGATCGTTTTGCTGGTCATCAATGGCATGACTTCGTTGTCCTTGCACGGTGGCTTTAACCGCATGGTGCTGGCGAGCATCCTGATCCTTGCGGCGGTGATAGACATACGCTGGCTCAAGAACCGCCACCGCATCGTCAGCAAGGTCTATGTCAGCCCGACTTACCACGCGCTGGCACCGTTGCCCTCGACCGAACCAGACTGCGGGACCGCCTGGGCGCAAAACGACAAGTTGCGCAGCGTCAAAGTCATTGGCTTGGGTCGCATCGAAGGTCCTGAGGACGTCATCCTTGACCGACATGACAACCTGTACGCAGGCTCGCGTCACGGCGACATCATCCGGTTCTTTCCCCCTGAATATGAGCGCATGGAGGTGTATGCGCACATCGGTGGGACGCCGTTGGGCATGGCATTTGACCGGCAAGACAACTTGTATGTCTGCAGCGGTGGTATGGGCCTGTACAGGGTGACACCGCAGCGCGTTGTGGAGAAGGTCACGGACGAGACGAACAGAAACTATCTGTCGGTCAACGATGACAGCCGACTGCGCTTGGCGGACGACCTGGACATCACTGACGATGGCCGAATTTTCTTCTCCGAGGCCACCGTGCGCTACGAGATGCACGAGTGGGCCACGGACGGGCTGGAGGCGCGTGGGAATGGCCGCATCATCTGCTACGACACGCGCAACGGCAAAACCCACACGGTGATTCGCGACTTGCAGTTCCCGAACGGCGTGTGCATCGCCAGCGATGGCATGTCCTTCCTGTTTGCCGAGACATGGGGTTGCTGCGTCAAGCGGCATTGGTTTGATGGACCGAAAGCCGGCACCACAGAATTCGTGCTGCAGAACCTGCCGGGCTTCCCAGACAACATCAACAACTCGTCGGATGGCCACTATTGGATGTCGCTGGTTGGGATGCGTTGCCCGGCGCTGGACCTGGCCTGGCGCATGCCTGGCTTTCGCCAACGCATGGCAAAGCAGGTGCCACGCGATGAATGGCTGTTCCCGAACATCAATACCGGCTGCGTTTTGAAGTTCAACGAACAAGGTGAAGTGCTTGAAACTTTGTGGGATCTGGGCGGAGAAAACCACCCGATGATCACCTCCATGCGCGAGCACCGCGGCCATCTTTACCTGGGGGGCATCATGAACAACCGAATCGGCCGCTACACCCTTGCGGGTGCCGATCCCGACTTTGTCCAGTACGACCGGCGCTGGGGAAAAACCTCATGATTACCGCAATCAAGGCGTGGAGTGACCGCATGCTCGGCCGCGGTCAAGCGTCGATCACCGTACCGGTGTTTGACGGCGCGTTGAAGTCCAACACATGGGTCGAAGACGCCGCCTTGCTGGCTCATCTGGCTGCACCGGTTGATTTGGCGAGCGACGGCAAATTTGTTTTTGTCGCGGACGGCAACAAGGTCTGGCAACACGAGGGCACCCACACGCAATGGGCACCGCGTGAGGCGGCCATTGTGGATGCCCATGTTTCTGCGATTGCCTGCGTTCCCGGTGGCGGGCTTGCACTTGCCCTGGAGGGTCGCGAAGTTCGCATTGTGGGCGGTCCACACGACGGGCTCGTGTTCACGTCCGCCGATGGGAAAGCGCTCAGCTGTGTCAATGCACTGGCGTTCGGCTCCGATGGCAAGCTGCTGGCAAGCGATGGCTCGGCCACGCAGCCGCCCGACCGTTGGAAACACGACCTGATGGGGCTGGGCCACAGCGGCAGGCTGATCGCCTTCGACTTGGCCACCGGCCAGGGGCACGAACGGGCTGCTGGCCTGGGCTATGCCTTTGGCGCCTGCGCGGCTGGCGACGCTGCACTGGTGTGCGAGAGCTGGCGTCATCGTGTGCTGCGCATCGCTTCCTCGGGGGGGGCGCCGATGCCGGTGATCGACAACCTGCCGGGCTACCCCTCACGCATCACCCAAGCGGCTGGCGGTGGCTACTGGCTGACCTGCTTTGCGCTGCGAACGCAGTTGGTCGAGTTTGTGTTGCGCGAACCCGCGTTTCGCAAACGCATGATGCAAGAAATTGACCCCGCTTATTGGATTGCACCTGCGTTGAACTCCGGCAACACCTTCCTCGAGCCCATGCAGGGTGCGCACCTGAAGATGATGGGCGTGGTCAAACCTTGGGCCCCGCCGCGTTCGTATGGGCTGGTGATTCGCCTGAGTGAGGAGGGTTTGATTCAGTATTCACTGCACAGCCGATTTGACGGACAAAACCATGGTGTGGTCGCTGCAGTGGAATGTGGGGGCCATTTGTACCTGGTGGCCCAGGGCCCCAGGCGCTTGCTGCGCCTGTCGATCACCGATATTGAAAGGCGTCTTGCTGTATGAACCCCGAATCTGTCCCCATTGTGCCAATCCTGGAATTGCGAAAGGCCACCAAAAAATACGCCGGTGTACCGGCAATCGAGGAGGTCGACTTCGCGCTGCTGCCGGGTGAGGTGCATGCGATCGTCGGCGAAAACGGTGCCGGAAAATCGACCTTGACCAAGGTCATGGCCGGTGTGGTTGCGCTGAGTTCAGGCGAGATGCGGGTTGAGGGGCGCATTGTCCGGCCGCAGACGCCGAACGAGGCGCGCGAGCTGGGTATTGCCATGGTTTTCCAGGAGACCAGCCTGGTGCCGACGATGACCGTGGCGCAAAACTTGTTTCTTGGTCAGGAGCTTTTTTTCAACCGACTTCGGGGCATCTATATTGCGGCGCAACAGTTCATGCAGTCGCTGCAGTTTGACGTCGACCCTACGGCTCAGGTCAGCCTGCTGGGCGCGGCAAAAAAGCAGATGGTCGAGATTGCGCGCGCCGTTCTGCACAAGGCCCGGGTCATCATCTTCGATGAGCCCACTGCCAGCTTGACCCCAGAGGAGAAAAAGTACTTCTTCGACCTGATCGCCAACCTCAAGGCCCGAGGCGTCTCGGTGATCTTCATCTCACACGCACTCGAAGAGGCGCTGCAGGTTTCTGACCGCATCACCATTTTGCGAGACGGACGCCATGTGGTCACCGACGACACGGTGAAATTCGACCGCGCCCGCATCGTGCAGGCCATGGTGGGGCGCGACTTGTCGCAGACCTTGTACGGGCAGCGCAAGACGCAGGTTCGGCCGCAAGGCAGGCGTGTGCTGTCGGTGCAAAACCTGCGCATGGCGGCCATGGTGAAGAACAACTCACTGTCGGTTTTTGCCGGCCAGATCACCGGCGTGTTCGGGCTTGTCGGCTCCGGCCGAACCGAAACCTTCAAGGTCGTGGCGGGCGTCATCAAACGGGACTTCATGCATGGTGGCGAGGTATTTCTCAATGGCCGACCGGTGCGTTATTACGTGCCTGCAGCAGCGGTACGAGACGGCATTGCCTATGTCACAGAGGATCGCAAAATCGAAGGCTTCTTCGAGACCAAGTCGATTGCCGACAACATCTACCTGGGATTGCTGGCCAAGCTGAGAGGCCAGCGCACGCTGGTGTCCAGGGCCGAGGCGGGCGAGGTTGGCGAGTCATGGATCAAGCGGCTGAAAATCCGCGCCATCAACCGAGATGTCCGGGCCATCGAGCTTTCTGGCGGCAATCAGCAAAAAGTTGTCATCGCCAAGTCGCTGATTCAGGAGCCTGAGCTGATTATTTTCGACGAACCCACACGCGGGGTTGATGTCGGCGCCATCAGCGAAATCCATGAGCTGATCAACCGCCTGGCCGATGAAGGAAAGGCGGTGGTGGTGATTTCCTCCTATCTGCCCGAGATCATGGCGTTGTCGGATCGCATCTTGGTGCAGCGCATGGGCAAGGTGGTGGAGGAGTATTCGGCCACCGAAGCCAGCGAGGAAAAGATCATGTATGCAGCAATCCACTGAGCGAGCGCCCATGACGATTCCAAACAACCCGATCTCGGCTGCCGACGCCAAGGCGCCGATTGATTTTTATTTCGACTTCATTTCCAGCTACGGCTATTTCGCCAGTCTGCGCATCGAGGCCATTGCCAAGCGGCATGGCCGCACGGTGCAATGGCACAGCATGCTGTTGGGTGTTTCGGTCATGAAGGTCATGGGCTTGAAGCCGCTGTTGGAAACGCCGCTCAAAGGTGACTACGTGCTGCACGATGCTTCACGTTACATGCGTCGGCACGGCCTGGCGCTTGCGCGAAAAATCAGCGACCCGATGATGGATCCTCGGCCAGCGGCACGTGCCTTCTATTGGGTTCGGCGTCACCATCCTGGCACTGAGGGCGCGTTTGCGCGCGCCGTGTATGACCGCTATTGGCGGCTTGGCAAGGATTTGTCGCTTGTGCACGAGATTGCTGAAATTGCCGCACAGGATCCGTCACTGGGCATAGACCCGGATGCGCTGCGCTCAGGCCAAGACAGCGAAGCGTCCCGCCAAGACCTGCGCCAAGCCGTGGCGGGCAGTATCGAGCGAGGCGTCTTTGGCTCGCCCCACATTTTGGTGGATGGCGAACCATTTTGGGGCTCAGACCGCCTCGATCTGCTGGAAGAATGGCTGGCCCTTGGCGGCTGGTAAGAAGATGAACGTCCCTCCCAAAATGGAAATCAACATGTCCACCTCGCTTGCCCAAGCAGAACGCGGCGCACCGCTCAGTGGCGTCACCATTCTCGACGTCACGAGGGTGGTCGCCGGGCCCTACTGCACGATGATGCTGGCCGACTTGGGTGCCATGGTGATCAAAGTGGAGCATCCCAGCGATCCTGATTTCGTGCGTGGTTTCCCGCCCTTCAACGAGGGGATAGAAGCTCAGGGCAGTGGGTACTTTGCGCAGTACAACCGACACAAAATGGGCATCAGCCTTGATCTCAAGCGCCCCGAGGGCCGCAAACTTTTCCTTGAAATGGCGGCCAAGGCCGACATCCTCATGGAGAATTTCCGACCCGGCACGATGGAGAAACTGGGCCTGGATTACGAAACCTTGAAGCCGCTGTGCCCCAGACTGATCTACACCTCTATCAGCGGCTTCGGCCAGAGCGGGCCGAACTCGCGCCGACCCGCCTTTGACAGTACCGCCCAGGCCGCAGGAGGGCTGTGGTCGATGAACGGGGACGCAGATGCACCACCGGTGCGCGTGGGCAGCATCATCGGCGATCTTGCCGCATCGTTTTACGCCACCATCGCCACACTGGCAGCTTTGCGCGAGCGCGAACGCAGTGGACTTGGTCAGCGCGTCGACGTTGCCCAGCAAGACTCTGTCGTGACACTCACAGAGAACGCCATCGTCAACTACACAATGGCAGGCATTGTTGCCTCACCCATGGGCAACGAACATCCGTTTGCCCGGCCCTATGGGCAATATGCATGCAAAGACGGCTATGTGTTTTTCGGCAGCTACAGCGACAAACTTTGGCGCGAGGCCTGTTGTGTCTTCGGTATGCCCGCGCTGGCCGACGATCCCGAGATCGACACCATGAGCAAGCGCTTTGATCTGGCCACCTATGAGCGGCGGCTGCGCCCGATCATTGAGGGGTGGTTCGCGCCGCACACCAAGGCTGAGCTGGAGGTCATGGCAGGTGACCGCATTGCACTGACGCCCGTAAAAAGCATGGACGAGGTACTGGCCGACCCCCACCTGGCTGCGCGCGACATGTTCGTGCCAGTTCAGGTTGGCGGCAAGTCGGTGACGGTGTTCGGCTCTCCCATGCATTTGTCAGCCACGCCGGTGCAAGCCCGCGGTGTGGCGCCCGGGCTGGGGCAGCACAACAAGGCGGTCTACCTCGATTGGCTTGGCATCGATCCGCAGCGCTTGGAGGCACTGCGCGCAGACGGAACGATTTGAAAGTGGCCCTGCAATGCTTGACACGGGAAGCGAAAAAAAACCAAGGCCCCTCGGCGATTCCTTTTGTGCATGATGCGCGACACGGCTGTTCCCGGTTTTTTCGTCCCTCGAAAACACCTGCGCTTGAGCCTTGCAGCATCTCGAACCGGCTCACTTGAACCCTGCCCCCGCTTTTGATTTGACTTTTGATTTGACGCTCGCCGGGTCTGTAAAGGGTCTCGTTTGCAGGGTCCGGTTGCGGCTGTTTGCGCAGCGGCAAGAAAGGCTTTGGGAGGCGGCTTTCGTTTGGGTGCTTGCGTCAAGACCTCAACCCCAGTCTGATCTGCTTTTCGATCTCGATCAACGCGAAGAAGGCCACTCCGATGCCGACAATCAGCAAGCCATCGAACACAGGCACTGGTGCGGTGCCCAGAACGAGCTGCAAGGGCACCAGGTAGGTCACGGCAAATTGGGCCGCGGTGATGGCGATGACCACGCTCCAGACCACCTTCGTTCCGCGCGCAGCGGCCCAAGTCAGCGAGCTGCTGTGGATGTTGCGGATGAAGAAGAGGTGGAAGATCTCCAGCACCACCAGCGTGTTCATCGCCATGGTCTGCGCCAGCGCCAGCGGATAGCCTTTGCCCGTGGCATAGGTGAAGACGCCGAAGACCGCCGCCATGAACAGCGTGGCGACCAGCACGACATGCCAGACCAAGCCGCCCGACAGGATGGGCGCGTTGCGGGCGCGCGGCGGGCGGGCCATGGTGCCTGCCTCCGTCGGCTCAAAGGCCAGCGCCAGGCCCAGCGTGATGCCGGTGATCAGGTTGATCCACAGGATCTGCACCGCCGTCACCGGCATGGCCAAACCCAGCAGCAGGGCCAGAACAATGACCATCGACTCGCCGGCATTGGTGGGCAGCGTCCAGCTGATCACCTTTTTGAGGTTGTCATAGACGGTGCGCCCTTCGCGCACGGCGGCGGCGATGCTGGCGAAATTGTCGTCCGACAAGACCAGATCGGCGGCCTCTTTCGCGGCCTCGGAGCCCTTGAGCCCCATGGCGATGCCCGCATCGGCGCGCTTCAAAGCCGGTGCGTCATTCACCCCATCGCCGGTCATGGCGACCGACAGGCCATGCGCCTGCAGCGCAGTCACAAGGCGCAGTTTGTGCTCGGGGCTGGTGCGGGCGAAGATGTCGACATCCAACACTTCCAGTGCCAGTTGTGCGTCGTCCAGCTTGTCCAGATCGGCCCCGGTCAGCACCCGCTTGGTGTTGGCCAGCCCGATTTGTGCGCCAATGGCGGCGGCGGTTCCCGCATGGTCGCCGGTGATCATCTTGACGCGTATGCCTGCCGCCCGGCATTGGGCAACAGCAGCAATCGCTTCAGGGCGCGGTGGGTCGATCAGGCCGACAAGGCCCAGAAAGCTCAAGCCGCCCTCCAACGCCTTCGGGTCGATCTGCTCGCCCGTCTCGGCACGCTGGGCGAAGGCCAGAACCCGCAAGCCCCGCTTGGCCAGCGTCTCAGCCAGCTTGTGCCAGTGGGCATGGTCAAGTCCTGCGCACATGCGCAGCACGCGTTCGGGCGCACCCTTCACATGGGTCAGACGCCCAGACGCACCTTCGCTCAGCACGGCCATGAAGCGGTGGCGGCTGTCGAAAGGGATGGCATCGAGCCGCTGTGCGGCCTGTTGCCCGCCCACCTTTGCCGCAAAGGCCAGCAGCGCGCCCTCCATCGGATCGCCTTCGACCGCCCAGACCCCGTCCTTGCGGTGCAGGCGCGCATCGTTGCAAAGCGCCGCCGCGAGCGCCAGTTGCCCCAGATCACCGGCCGGTGTGATCGATCCTTCGGGGGCATAGCCCTCGCCCGCGATGGCAAAGCTGCCCGTGGCCGTCTGCGCTGCGGCCACCACCATCTCATTGCGGGTCAGGGTTCCGGTCTTGTCGGTGCAGATCACCGAGACAGAACCAATCGCCTCGATCGCAGGCAGGCGGCGCACGATGGCCTTGCGCCGGGCCATGGCCTGCACGCCGATGGCCAGCGTGATCGTCATCACCGTAGGCAGGCCCTCTGGGATGGCGGCCACGGCGACGCCGACGACCGCCATGAACAGGTCGGAAAAAGGCATGTGGACCACAAAATAACCCCAAGCCAACAGCAGCGCCGCCAACAGCAGGATCAAGAACGACAGCCAGCGCGTGAACTGGTCAATCTGCGCAACCAGTGGGGTGCTCAGTTGCTCGACCCCCGCCAAAAGCCCGCCGATGCGCCCGATCTCGGTGCCCGCGCCCGTCGCCACCACCAGCCCGCGCGCCGTGCCCTGAGTGACCAGCGTGCCCGACCACAGCATCGAGCGGCGGTCACCCAGGGCGGCATCGGCGGCGACAGGGTTCTTGTTTTTTTCTACCGGCACGGACTCGCCTGTGAGGATCGCCTCTTGCGCCGCCAGCCCGCGCGCCTCGATCACCCGCAGGTCGGCGGGCACCTTGTCGCCGGCCTCCAAAAGAACGATGTCGCCGGGCACAAGGTCGGCCCCGTCCAGCGTGACCCGCTGGCCGTCGCGAAGCACGGCGGCCTTGGGCGCCAGCATGTTGCGGATCGCGGCCATGGCGGCTTCGGCCTTGCCCTCCTGGATGAAGCCGATGACCGCGTTGGCCAGCACCACGGCCAGGATCACACCGGTATCCACCCAGTGCTGCAGGGTTCCTGTGACGATAGCCGCACCCATCAGGACGTAGATCAGCACATGGTGGAACTGCCGCAGGAAGCGGAGCACCGGCCCGCGCGAGCGCACCTCAGGCAGGCGGTTGGGCCCCTGTTCGGCCAGCCGCCGCGCGGCCTCGGGCGCGGTCAGGCCATCCGGCGTTGCGGCAAGGCTGGCCAGGCAATCGGCAGCGGGGGTGGCGTGCGGGTTGCTCAGCCCTGTCATCGCGCCGTGTAGCCGCCGTCGATGACGATCTCGGTGCCAGTCACGAACTTGGCCTCATCCGAGGCCAGCCAGACCACGGCCCAAGCGATGTCGTCGGGTTCACCCATGCTGCCTATGGGGTGGGCGGCCCCCGCCGCCGCTTTGGCTGCCGCCAGATCAGGGGCGGTGGCGCGCAGGTGGTTTTCTACCATCGGCGTCCAGATGTAGGCGGGGTGAATCGAGTTCACCCGGATCTTCTCGGGCGCATAGGTGATGGCGTCATTTTTCGACATCAAGCGCACCGCGCCTTTGGAGGCGTGATAGGGCGCGATGCCGCCAATGCCGATCAAGCCCGCGATGGACGACAGGTTGATGACCGACCCCTTGCCCGCCGCCCGCAGATGCGGGATGGTGTGCTTGGTGCCAAAGAACACGCCCTTCACGTTCACCGCCTGCACCCGGTCCCACTCCGCCTCGGTCACCTGATCGGTGGGCTTGGGGCTGCCAGAGATCCCGGCGTTATTCACCAGCACATCGAGGCCGCCGAAGCGGGCGGCTGCGGCGTCGATGGCGGCTTTCATGCCGGCCTCGTGCACCACATCGACCGGCCAGAACGCAGCCGCATGGCCCTTGGCCGTCAGCTCGGCGGCCAGCGCCGCGCCCTCGTCCTCCAGCAGGTCCAGGATGGCGACTTGTGCGCCCTCCTCGGCCATGCGGGTCACACAGGCGCGGCCAATGCCGACGGCGCCCCCAGTCACGATGGCGGTTTTGCCTGCAAGTCGGTTCATGGGTTTCGTCCTTTGGTTTCAATGTGCTTGACTGACATCACCCGGCTTCGCGGCCTTCTGTGGTGATCTCGGGAAATTCGGTGCGCTGCTCTTGGGCAGCACCGCACAGCAGCGCCACTGCGCGGTCGGCGGCGTCCTGGAAGGGCTCGAGCACCAGGTCGACACCCGCGCCCAGCAGGGCCTTGCTGTCAACGCTGCCGTGCGAGGCGGCGGCGATCTGACCTGTGAACCCGGCCGAGCGGGCCAGTTGGATCAGGGTCCGGCGGGTGTCTTCGTGGCTCAGGCCCGTGGGGTGGATCGGTACCGTCGACACCACCCACTGCGCGCCCCGGAACGGCAGTTCGGTGACGAATTCGGGGTCGCTGGCATCGCCAAAGTCGGCCTCAAGCCCAAGCTTGCGCCAGCGCCGCACCGCTTGCGGGTTGAAATCTACGCCCAGCACCCGGATGCCGCGTTGGTGCAAACGCAGCCCGATGGCCGTGCCAAAGCGCCCCAGACCGAAAACAATGATGCTGTAACTGCTGGCCGCATGCGCCCCCGATTCGGACGGCTCGCGCGGCGTTCCCTTGCGTTGAAAGACGCCCAGCAGCGGCACGAACAGCGCATAAAGCTGGTGCGAGTAGGTGATCATGTAGGTCGAGGCCGCGATGGTCACGAGGCCGACTAGGGTGACAAGACCCAGCGCATCTTCGGTCACATGCCCAATCGAGACACCCATGGCGACGAAGATCAACGAAAACTCGCTGATCTGCGCCACGGTCAGCCCGGCCAGAAAACCGGTGCGCTTGCGGTAGCCCATCGCCCCCATGATGGCCAGCACGATCAGCGGGTTACCGATCAGCACGAACAAGGAAAAGACGATGGCCCCGGTCACATGCGTGCCCAAAAGCGACAGGTCCAAGCTGGCCCCCAGCGCGATGAAAAAGAACAGCAGCAGGAAGTCGCGCAAGGGCGCCAACCGGGCGGCAATGGTCTCGCGGTAAGGGGTAGAGGCCAGCGCCACGCCGGCCATCAGGCCGCCCACCTCTTTGCCCAAGCCGACAAAATCACCGACGGCGGCAAACATCGCGGCCAAAGCAATGGCGAAGATCACCAGCAGTTCGGGCGCGCGGGCCAGCCGCTCCGTCAAGGGATCGGCAGCGTAGCGCACAAAGACGACCACCGCCGCCACCAATGCCAGCCCCGAGCCCAGCACCATCAGCACCGGCCCACCACCATGCCCGGCATCCGCTGCGCCAATGCCGATGGCCGACAGCACAATCATGGCCAGCACAACCACCAGGTCCTGCACGATCAGAAACCCCAGCGCAATCTGGCCATGCAGCGTATCAATCTCGCGCTTGTCGGACAGCAGTTTGACGATGATGATGGTCGAGGAAAACGTCAGCGCGACCGCGACGTAAAGGCTGGTGATGTGGCCAAGCCCCAGCGCCAGACCGATCAGATAGCCGAAGAAGGCGGTGAAGATCACCTGCCCTAGCCCCGTGATCACCGAGACCAAGCCCAGCGACCGGATCAGCTTCACGTCCAGCTTGATGCCGACCAGAAACAGCAGCACCGCAATGCCAAGTTCGGACAAAAGCTCAATTTGCGCCTCTGAATGCACGACATCCAGCGCCGATGGCCCCGCGATCAAGCCGACCGCAATGAAGCTGACGATCAAGGGCTGGCGCGCCAGCGTACCGACAAGGCCGATGGCGCCAGCCATGACCAGCAGCAGGGCCACTTCGGCAAAAGGGGTCAGATCCGGCACTGGGCATCTTCCCTGGGCGCTTGGCCATACAAGCCTGCCCGCGGCGACTTCGGAGCGGTCAGACGCTGATCCTGAGGCATGAACTTTTGCCTTTGATGGAGTTTGGTCAAGCGTAGTGGATCTGTGCCACGCGCGATTGACCTGCATCAAACAAGGAAGCGATTTAAAACCCCAAGAACATGACGAGCTTACTGAACTGACCGGCGACATGCTGGCACAGGCTCAGGCGAGAGTGCGGCCCGAATGCAGCGAAGTGATGCTTGAAGCGCAACCCATCTCAGCATGGGCGATCAATCTTTGGTTTCGAACACCATCCTTAAGGACATGCCTGCCAGGACGGTTCCCATCAACCATCGCTGTGCCAGCAGCCAACGCGGTTTATCGGTTAAAAATCGAGCGATAGCGCCTGCGGCAAGCATGATCAGGCCGTTTCCGATGAAGCTGATGAAGATTTGAATGAAGCCCAGCGTCAAAAATTGTTGGAACACCTGCCCTTGGTTTTCGTCGATGAATTGCGGCAGCAGCGCCAAGTAAAACAAAGCTTGTTTCGGGTTGAGCAAATTGGTCAGCAAGCCCATTAAAAAAAGGCGCCGAGGACTGTCCTGTTCCAAATGACGCAGTTCAAACGGCGACCTTGCGCCTGGGCGTATGGCTTGCCACGCCAGATAAGCCAAATACATGGCACCAGCAAACCGCAGAGCGTCGTAGGCCATGGGAATGGCAAAGAGCAAGGCCGTGATGCCAAAAGCCGCACACGCAAGATAAAACAGTGATCCGATGACCAGACCCGCATACGAAATCAACCCAGCCCTGATCCCTTGGCACAGCGTGCGAGAAATAAGGTAAATCATGTTGGGCCCTGGCGTGAGGACGAACCCCACGGTCAGCAATGCGAAGGTGAAAATTTGAGAATGCTCCATCGGGCGCTCCAAAGACGGATAAGAAATTCAAGCACATGCGCACAATTATGGGGGCCGTTTTCGGGCACCCCAGGCCACCCGGCCGGGTCTGCTTGGGCGCTTGCTTGGGGCCTACTGCCCCTGATATGCCCCAAGCCCCTGCCGTTTGCCAGCGCATGGCTGTGCTTTTTCAGATCAAACCCATTGCCTGCGATCGGAGGGTCGTCTTTGCCAAAATTCTTAAAGTTCGGCCCCTGAGACTTCACATGCGCCAGCACAGCATTCAGGCTGGCGAGGGCCAGGAAGGAGAACACGTGCAGTCAATCAAGACATCTCGCCCGCCAGGTCTGCGCCTTTCTGAGCGCAAGTTGCATGCTGGAAAGTCAACGGGACGATGGGACTGGTGCGGACACGCGCCCGTCGATCACCTGGATGGTGCGCTCGCAGCGCGCTGCCAAGGCCGGATTGTGCGTGACCAAAAGCACCGCCGTGCCGTGCTCACGGTTGACCTGGCGAAACAGCTCAAACACGGCATCCGCGCTTTGGGTGTCCAGGTTCCCGGTGGGCTCGTCTGCGAGCAAAAGTGCCGGTTGCATGATCAGCGCACGGGCCACCGCCACGCGCTGCTGCTGACCGCCCGACAGCCGGGTGGCTGGCGTGTCGCGCCACTTGGACAAGCCCACACTGTCCATCAATGCCAAGGCCCGCTGCGCGATGGCCGCCGTCGGGTAGCCCTGCAGGCCGACCATGGGCAGCATCACGTTTTCCAGTGCGCTGAAGGCCCCGATCAGGTGGTGGTACTGGAACACAAAACCAATGCTGCGTCCGCGCAGTTGTGTCAGTGCCGCGTCGTCGAGCGTGGTGGTTTCTTGGCCCTTGATTTGCAAGCGGCCCTGGGTGGGTCTGTCCAGCAAACCCACGATGTTGAGCAAGGTGCTTTTACCCGAACCCGACGGTCCCATGATCGCCACGAACTCCCCGGCGTGCAGCACCAGGTCAATACCGTGCAAGACCTCCACCTGCGTCGGTTGCCCCACATTGAAGGACTTGCGCACTTGGGACAGCTGCACGATGCTTGGGGCCTTTGACCCCGAAGCTTGTGCTTCATGCACGGGCAGGTGCTTCATCGCTTCAGCCACGAATTGCCACCACAGGGTCGAGCCTGGCTGCACGCACAGCGGGGGCCCAGGCCGACAACAGCCCGGTGAGCGTGGCCAGCGCCAATGCCTGGAACAGCATCGTCAGGTCGATGGCCACGGCAAACATGGGGGTTCCTTCGGCGGTTTGGACCATTTGCAGCCATAGTTGCAGCGCCAAAATGCCCAGCGCACAGCCGATCACTGCGCCACCCAAACCCAGCAAGCCGCCTTGCAACAAAAAAATCCGCATGACCTGAGCGCGTGAAATGCCCATGGCCCGCAAGATGCCAATCTCTTTGGCGCGTTGCACCACCGACACCACCAGCACGCTGGCAATGCCAAAGGCCACCGACAAACCCACAAAAAAACGGATGGCGGTGTTGGCCATGCTTTGCGAGCGGATGGCGCTGAAAAACTGTGCATTGGTTTGAATCCAGCTGTCGGCCTGCAGTCCGGTATGCGCCTGGATCCGCTGAGCCACCTCTTGGGCGGCATACACATCGTGCACCGTGATGTCGATGCTGGTCACCCCACCGGGATAACCCAGCAGACTTTGCCCACTGTGCAGGCTGACAAATCCAGTGCGTTGGTTGGCAACTTTGTTGCCAAAATCCAAAATGCCCACGATCGTGAAATGGCGGCTGGCACCTGTGGCCGACTGCACCAACAACTTGTCACCCACCCCCACGCCCAGTTCGGCGGCCAATTCGGTGCCGATCAAGATGTCGCTGGCTTGCAGGCGCGCTTGGCCCGCCACCAGCTTTTCGCTCAGGTTCACGATGCTTTGGTAAAGCGCCAGATCGACCGCCGTCAGGCTCAGTGCACGGCTGGCCGCGCCGCGCTGGATGAAGGTCGAACCACTGACCGCTGGCGAGGCCACGCGCACCTCGGGCAGGGCCCGCAACAAATGCAGCACCGCTTGCCATTGGTCAATCGACTTGAGCCGCTGCAGCGGGGCCTGAACCTGATCCACACGCAGCGCAGCATCTTGACCATGCAGGATGCGCACCTGCTCCTTGGGTGGCAACAGCTGAATGTGCGGCTGCGCTGTCAGCACGCGCTTGACCAAATTGGTCTGCAAGCCCTGCATCAGGGCCGACATGAACACGATCACGGCCACGCCAATGGCCACACCCAGCATGATGAACAGGCTTTGCATGCGGCCTTCACGCAAAAAGCGTGAAGCCACAATCCATTCAACCTAGATCCGGCAGTTATTCTGTCATCGTGAGCTGACTTGGTGGATACCAAGGCGGCAGGGGGCGGGTGATTCTCTGCACCACGTAGTCCAAGAACGTCTTCCATCGAT
>NZ_JBIKIL010000065.1:0-20912 GCF_044361645.1 Limnohabitans sp.
ACGGCCCATTTCTTCGGCCAATGTAGGCTGGTAGCCCACAGCAGAAGGCATACGGCCCAACAAGGCGGAGACTTCGGTACCGGCCAAGGTGTAGCGGTAGATGTTGTCCACGAAGAACAACACGTCTTTGCCTTCGTCGCGGAAGGATTCGGCAATGGTCAGACCGGTCAAGGCGACGCGCAAACGGTTGCCTGGTGGCTCGTTCATCTGACCGTAGACCATGGCGACTTTGGACTCAGGGAGGTTCTCGAGGTTCACCACACCGGAATCGGCCATCTCGTGGTAGAAGTCGTTGCCTTCACGGGTACGCTCACCCACACCGGCGAACACGGACAAGCCGCTGTGCGCCTTGGCGATGTTGTTGATCAATTCCATCATGTTCACGGTCTTGCCCACACCGGCACCACCGAACAAGCCGACCTTGCCGCCTTTGGCGAACGGGCAAACCAGGTCAATCACCTTGATGCCGGTTTCCAGCAGTTCTTGTGAAGGGCTCAGTTCGTCGTAAGCAGGGGCTTTGCGGTGAATGGAGGCTGTCAGCTCTTGGCTCACAGGGCCACGTTCGTCGATGGGCGCACCCAGCACGTCCATGATGCGGCCCAGTGTGGCTTTGCCAACGGGCACGGTGATCGCTTTGCCCGTGTTGGACACCATCAGACCACGACGCAAACCGTCGGAAGAGCCGAGCGCAATGGTGCGCACGATGCCATCACCGAGTTGCTGCTGCACTTCAAGGGTCAGCGCGGAGCCGTCCATCTTGAGTGCGTCATAAATCTTGGGCATCTGGTTTCGTGGAAATTCCACGTCGACCACAGCGCCAATACATTGAACAATTTTTCCTTGGGCTTGCATTTTTCGCTCCAAATAATTTGAATTAGCTGAACTGGGAATCAACCGCTGATCGCGGCTGCGCCAGAGACGATTTCCGACAGTTCTTTGGTGATGGCGGCTTGACGGGTCTTGTTGTAGATGAGTTTGAGCTCACCAATCACATTGCCAGCGTTGTCTGTTGCGGCCTTCATGGCCACCATACGGGCGGCATGCTCGGAGGCCATGTTTTCAGCCACTGCTTGGTAGGCCAAGGCTTCTGCATAACGGACCAGCAATTCGTCAATGACCGTCTGGGCATCGGGCTCATAGATGTAGTCCCAGCCATGCGCTACAGCCCCTGCGGCCTTGGTTTCTGACGCCATCTTGGATGAAGACAGTGGCAGCAACTGGTCGATGGTTGGCACTTGCGCCATGGTGCTGACAAACTTGTTGTAGCAGAGGTACACGGCACTCACCTCACCCGCGGCATAAGCATCCAGCAGCACCTTGACGGGCCCGATCAGCTTCTCCAGGTGGGGTTTGTCACCCAAATGTGTCACATGCGCCAGCACTTTGGCATTGACGCGGTTCAGGAAACCCAAACCCTTGCCGCCAACGGCCACGGCCACCGGCGTCTTGCCCGCTGACTGTGTCTCACGCAACTGGACGGTCACCGCGCGCAACAAGTTGGTGTTCAAGCCACCGCACAAGCCTTTGTCCGTGGTCACCACAATGAAGCCCACCGACTTGCCGTCGTTGGCCTTCATGAAGGGGTGCACGTATTCCGGATTGGCCTGTCCGAGATGCGTCGCAATAGTGCGAATCTTCTCGCTGTAAGGGCGGGCCGTGCGCATACGCTCCTGCGCCTTGCGCATTTTGGAGACGGAAATCATCTCCATGGCCTTGGTGATCTTCTTGGTGTTTTCCACCGATTTGATCTTGGTGCGTAGTTCCTTGCCCGATGCCATCAGAGGCTCCTTTTGATCAGGTGGAAATTAAGCAAAGCTTTTCTTGAAAGCGGCCACGGCAGAGTGCAATTCGGCTTCCGCCTCTTTGTCCAAAGCTTTAGAGCTTTCAATTTTGGCCAACAATGCTGCACACGAGTCTTTGAGGTAAGCGTGCAAGCCGTGCTCAAAAGCCAAGACCTTCTTGACATCGATGTCGTCCATGAAGCCTTTGTTCACCGCAAACAAGCTGGCACCCATCAGGCTGATGGACAGCGGGCTGTACTGGGCTTGCTTGAGCAACTCGGTCACGCGGGCACCGCGGTCCAGTTGCTTGCGTGTGGACTCGTCCAGATCGGAAGCGAACTGCGCAAAAGCCGCCAATTCACGGTACTGGGCCAAGTCGGTACGGATACCGCCGGACTGGCCTTTGATGATCTTGGTTTGAGCCGAGCTGCCGACGCGCGACACCGAAATACCGGCGTTGATCGCAGGGCGGATGCCGGCGTTGAACAAGGAAGTTTCCAAGAAGATCTGACCGTCGGTGATCGAAATCACGTTGGTAGGCACGAAAGCAGACACGTCACCCGCTTGGGTCTCAATGATGGGCAAGGCCGTCAAGGAGCCGGTTTTGCCTTTGACCGCGCCTTTGGTGAAGGCTTCGACGTAGTCGGCATTCACGCGGGCTGCGCGCTCGAGCAAGCGGCTGTGCAAATAGAACACGTCGCCAGGGTAGGCTTCGCGGCCGGGTGGGCGGCGCAACAGCAGCGACACTTGACGGTAGGCCACGGCTTGCTTGGACAGGTCGTCATAAACGATCAAAGCGTCTTCGCCGCGGTCACGGAAATACTCGCCCATGGTGCAGCCCGAGTAGGCCGAGACGTACTGCATGGCAGCGGACTCAGAAGCGGAAGCGGCCACTACGATGGTGTAGTCCATTGCGCCCGCTTGTTCCAGAGCACGCACCACGTTTTTGATCGACGAGGCTTTTTGGCCAATCGCAACATAAACGCAGGTCATGTTCTGACCTTTTTGGTTGATGATGGCGTCGATCGCGACAGCGGTTTTGCCGGTCTGACGGTCACCAATGATCAGTTCGCGCTGACCACGGCCCACGGGCACCATGGAGTCGATCGACTTCAGGCCAGTTTGCATCGGCTGGTCGACTGATTTACGGGCGATCACGCCGGGGGCGACTTTCTCGATCACGTCGGTCATTTTGGCGTTGATCGGGCCTTTGCCGTCAATCGGTTGACCCAAAGCGTTGACCACGCGGCCGATCAGTTCAGGACCCACCGGCACTTCCAGAATACGGCCGGTGCACTTGACCGTATCGCCTTCGGAGATGTGCTCGTATTCACCCAAAATCACGGTACCCACCGAATCACGCTCAAGGTTCAACGCCAAACCATAGGTGGCGATGCCATCGGCTGTGGAGGGAAACTCAAGCATTTCGCCCTGCATCACATCGGACAGGCCGTGCACGCGAACAATACCGTCGGTCACGGACACCACGGTGCCCTGGTTGCGGATATCGGCGCTGGCAGACAGGCCTTCGATCTTGCTCTTGATCAGTTCAGAAATTTCTGCGGAATTGAGTTGCATGACTCTTTCCTTCTTTCTTTAAATATGTCCGGTCCCCATCCGCATCAAGCGGTGAGGGCCGATTTCATTTGTTCCAGTTGGGCCTTGACGGAGGTGTCAAGCACCTCGTCGCCCACCACCACGCGGATGCCACCGATCAAGGTGGCATCAAGCTCGACGCTCACGTTGAGCTTGCGCGCAAAGCGTTTTTCGAGCGTGGACGACAAATCGGCCAAAGCCGAAGCGTCGATGGGGAACGCGCTGTAGACCACCGCATCTGCGGTGCCACCTTGCGCATTCATGAGTGCTCGGTACTGCTGTGCCACCACAGGCAGCGCACTGAGACGGCGGTTGTGGATCACCAGCTGCAAGAAGTTTTTGCCAGCCTGAGGCAGTGCTGTGCGCAGCACGCCAGAGATCAGCTCAAACGCCTGCTCATCGGACACTTTGGGGCTGTCAATGTACTGCTGCAATTGCGCATTGTTGGCAAAAGCAGCCAGTTCATCCAGCCAAACGGCTGTGCCAGCAAGATCGGATGCTTGCGCTTTGAAAAGCGCTTCGGCATAAGGGCGGGCGATGGTAGCAAGTTCTGCCATGGTGTTCTCTGGCTAAAGCTTTTACAGCTCGGTCTTAAGGCGGCTCAGCAGATCAGCATGGACACCGGCGTTGACTTCCTTTCGGAGAATCTGCTCGGCACCCTTGACCGCCAAAGCGGCAACCTGCTCTCGCAGACTTTCGCGCACTTTGACAGCTTGCTGCTCGGCCTCGACTTTTGCAGCAATGATGATCTTGTTGGCTTCTTCGGTGGCGCGTACTTTGGCTTCTTCAACAATGCCATTTGCACGGCGCTCGGCATCGGCCAAACGCGATGCGGACTCGTTGCGCGACTTGGCCAATTCGGACTCCACGCGCGAGTTGGCGTTGCTGAGTTCAGCTTTGGCTTTGTCTGCGGCAGCGAGGCCGTCAGCGATTTTCTGTGCCCGTTCGTCGAGCGCTTTTGTGATCGGGGGCCACACGAATTTCATCGTGAACCACACCAAAATCGCAAAAACGATCATCTGAATGAACAGCGTAGCGTTAATATTCACGGTCAGATCCTTCTTCTAATGGAAGAGGTGCGTGCATCACTTCACGAAGGGATTGGCAAAAGCGAACAACAACGCAATGGCCACACCGATCAAGAAGGCGGCGTCAATCAAACCCGCCAACAAAAACATTTTGGTCTGCAATTCGTTCATCAATTCAGGCTGACGTGCACCGGATTCGAGGAATTTGCCACCCATCATGCCAATGCCAATAGAGGCACCCAAAGCGCCCAAACCAACGATCAAACCACAAGCCAATGCCACCAGGCCGAGAGTGTTTTCCATGTGAAGCTCCTAAAGATGAGTGGAAAAAGAAAGAAAAAACAAAGGGAAAATTGTCATCAATGCGCGTCGTGCGCTTGGCCTGTGTAGACCAGCGTCAACATCATAAAGATGAAAGCTTGCAAGGTGATCACCAAGATATGGAACAAAGTCCATACGGTACCGCCAAGGATGTGGCCAATGGCCAAACCCACACCAGTTGCTGACAATGCCCAGCCACCGCCCATAAGGGCAATCAACATGAACACCAACTCACCCGCAAACATGTTGCCAAACAGTCGCATGCCATGCGAGACCGTCTTGGCCAAATACTCAATCATCTGCATCAAGAAATTGATCGGGTACAGCGCCCAATGGTCACCAAAGGGTGCCGAAATGAGCTCATGCACCCAGCCGCCAAATCCCTTAATTTTGATGTTGTAAAACAAACAAATCAACAAGACGGAACATGACAAACCCAAAGTGGCAGACAAATCAGCAGTTGGAACCACGCGCATGTAATCTTTAAAACCCAAAGATGGGCCCACTGCATGCCAAGCACCGGGGAGCAAGTCCACCGGCAACATGTCCATGGCGTTCATCAAGAAAATCCAAACAAAAACCGTCAGTGCCAGCGGTGCAATCAATTTACGGCTATTGGCGTTGTGAATCACCCCTTTGGCTTGGTTTTCGACCATTTCAGACAACAACTCAACAGCCGCCTGAAAGCGCCCCGGCACACCCGATGTGGCTTTGCGTGCAGCCAACCACAAGGTAAAGCAACCAATAAAACCCAAAAGCACAGAAAAAACAAGCGTATCAAGGTTGAACAAGCTGAAATCCACAATGCTTGTTTGCTTAACACCTTCAAACGAAAAGTTCATTTGAAGGTGCTGCAAGTGATGCTGGATGTACTCTCCAGCCGTTGGGGCGTGCGCGCCAGCGTTTTCATCAGCCATAAATCACCAATCAGTTCAAAAAAGAGTCGGTTTCGACTTCTGCTGCATGTAGCCCAGCGCCATGGCCAGCCAATACACCTTGATCGTCACCACAAAGCCGGCCACCAGGGCGAGCCAGCTTAAATTCGAAATCACTTTTGGCGCCACCAAGAGCAATGCTACGGTCAAGATGATCTTGACCAACTCCCAAAAAAACAAACCCATCAAAACAGCTCTTGGCTGAATTTGTCGCATTTGTCTGCTCAAAGCCCTGATGAAAACCACAGAAGGGATCACCACCGATACACAACCCCAAGCCACCGATGCGGCCAAGTGGAATTCTCGGGTCAACAACCCGGTCAAAACCACCATCAAAGCGCCTATGCCTATTTGCAGGAATAAGACATGCCATGGCGAGGCTTGAGGATGGCTTAACCTCCAAGCCGCCGCCTCTTCAGCAGTCAAAGTCTTGAATTCATCATCCGAGACCTCGACAACACCTTCTTTAACTTGCGGATTGTTTTGCGATGATGCAATTTTGACCATCTCAAATTACAATCAGGTTACAGATCAGACGACGACCACAGAGCTCAAAATTATACCTAGAAACCCTTGTGTGCTCGATTTATTTGCATCAATTTTTTGACCTTTCGAAAGCCAAGCGCAGTCCCTGCGGCCACAATAACTTATCACGTTGGCTGAGAATTTCTTTTATCCACGCGCAATCAATCGGTTTTTTATGTACGAATGGATTAAATTTTTCCACCTTGCCGCCGCCATCGTTTGGATAGGTGGCATGGCTTTGGTCATTTTGGCGCTCCGCCCCGTGGTCATTGCCCAGATGGCACCACCAGAACGCTTGAACCTGATGGCGGACGTCTTGTCGCGCTTTTTCAACATGGTCTGGGTTTCGGTCGCTCTGATTTTGGCGTCGGGCTTGTGGATGCTGTCCATGACCGACATAAAGCTTACCCCCCGAGGTTGGCACGCCATGTCGGGGCTGGGTGTCTTGATGTGCTTGATCTTTGCGTACATTTGGTTTGGGCCGTTTCGCCGACTAAAGGCTTCTGTGGCGCTCGCCGACTGGCCAGCAGCAGGTCTGGCCATGGGACAAATTCACCCCTTGGTGGTGACCAATTTTGTGCTGGGTTGGCTGGCGGTGTTGGCCGTGGTCGTCTGGCGTTAAGCTTGTCAGTCAACTGGGATTTTTCATGAGCGCCTCCACCACCCCGCCTACTGGCAACGGCCTGCACAAAGACAGCCTGATCGAGTACCCCTCGGTCTTTCCCATCAAGGTCATGGGGGCCATGGTCGATGGTTTTGCGCAAGCCATGTGCCAAGTCGCCTTGGACTTTGACCCTGGCTTTGACCCCTCTGGCATCGAGCTGCGGCCCAGCAAAGGCGGCAAGTACCTGGGCGTGACGCTCAGCATCACGGCCACCAGCCGCGAACAACTCGACGGCCTGTACCGCGCACTGACCTCGCACCCCATGGTCAAAATTGTGCTTTGAGCATGGACATCCAGCTGCTCGGGCGGGTGGATTACCTGCCCACCTACGAGGCCATGCAGGCCTTCACGGCCGCTCGGACAGCAGACACTCCGAATGAGCTTTGGCTGTGCGAGCACCCCCCCGTTTTCACCCAAGGGCTGGCGGGTCAAGCCGCGCATCTCCTGATGCCGGGCGACATTCCAGTGGTGCAGACCAACCGGGGCGGGCAAGTCACTTTTCATGGCCCTGGGCAGGTCATGGCCTACCCCTTGGTCAATCTGCAGCGCGCCGGTTACTACGTGAAGGAATATGTCTTCAAGCTCGAGGAGTCGATCATCCGCACCTTGGCCCACTTTGGCGTCACCGGCCACCGCGTGGCGGGCGCACCGGGCATTTACGTGCGCCTTGATGACCCTTTCAGCCATGCTGCACTGGTGGGCCCGGCCTTGGCCAGCGACCCGTTCAAGGGCTTGGGCAAGATCAGCGCTTTAGGCATCAAGGTCAGCCGCCATTGCACTTACCACGGCGCGGCCCTGAACGTGGCCATGGACCTTCAACCCTTTGAGCGTATCAACCCCTGTGGCCATGCCGGGTTAAAAACCGTAGACCTTTTTACAATCGGTGTAGAGACCACTTGGGAAGAAGCCGCGCAAGTGCTGGCCGCCGAGCTGGCCGTTCGCCTTTGAAACCCCGGCGAGCCCCCAAGCCATTCACACAGACATGCCGCAGCGCCACCTTGCAGAGCGAAAGAACCCCATGAGCAACACCCCCATTGAGCGCCAAGTGGTCCGCGAGGTTCAAAGCCTTGAAAACCACGACCCCATGGCCAAGCAAAAGGCAGCGGCCAAACTCTCACGCATCCCGGTCAAGGTGGTGCCAGGCGAGGTGCTGAAAAAGCCCGACTGGATTCGTGTCAAGGCGGGCTCACCTACCACCCGCTTTTACGAGATCAAGGACGTGCTGCGGGCCAACAAACTGGTCACCGTGTGCGAGGAAGCCAGCTGTCCCAATATCGGCGAATGCTTTGGCAAGGGCACGGCTACTTTCATGATCATGGGCGACAAATGCACCCGCCGTTGCCCTTTTTGCGATGTGGGCCATGGCCGACCCGACCCGCTGGATGCGAACGAGCCCGACAACCTGGCCAAAACCATTGCCCAACTGCGGCTGCAATACGTGGTCATCACCAGTGTGGACCGTGACGACCTGCGTGATGGCGGCGCGGGCCACTTTGTGGAATGCATTCGCAAGACACGCAAACTGTCACCGCAAACCCAGATCGAGGTGCTGGTGCCTGATTTTCGGGGCCGCGATGACCGGGCCTTGGAGATATTGAAAGCCGCCCCACCGGATGTGATGAACCACAACATGGAAACCGTGCCGCGCCTGTACAAGGAAGCGCGTCCCGGCTCGGACTACTTGTTCTCGCTGAACTTGCTGAAAAAATTCAAGGCCTTGTTTCCCCATGTGCCCACCAAGAGCGGCCTGATGGTGGGCTTGGGCGAAACCGATGAAGAAATCTTGGCGGTGATGCGTGACATGCGCGCGCACCACATCGACATGCTGACCATTGGCCAGTACCTGGCCCCCAGCAACAGCCACTTGCCGGTGCGCCGCTATGTGCACCCCGACACCTTCAAGATGTTTGAGGCCAAGGCTTACGAAATGGGCTTCTCGCATGCCGCCGTGGGCGCGATGGTGCGCAGCAGTTACCACGCTGACCAGCAAGCGCACTCGGCGCACTTGAAATTGGCCACCCAGGCCTGAAACCCCTTTTCTTGATCAAGCCCACTTGGAACTTCAACACCATGACCGACGCCAGCACTTACACCCCGCCCTCTGTGTGGACCTGGAAACAGGCCAATGGCGGGCAATTCGCCAACATCAACCGGCCTGTCTCGGGGGCCACGCACGAACAAGATTTGCCGCGCGGCAAGCACCCGCTGCAGCTGTACTCCTTGGGCACACCCAACGGCGTCAAGGTCACCGTCATGCTGGAAGAATTGTTGGCCTTGGGGCACACGGGTGCCGAATACGACGCTTGGTTGATCCGCATCCAAGAGGGCCAACAATTTGGCAGTGGCTTTGTGGGCCTCAACCCCAACTCCAAGATCCCCGCACTGCTCGATTGCAGCGGCGAACAGCCCGTGCGGGTTTTTGAATCCGGTGCGATCTTGCTTTATTTGGCCGAAAAGTTTGGTGCCTTGGTGCCCACCCAACCTGCTCAGCGCGCTGAATGCCTGTCATGGTTGTTTTGGCAAATGGGAAGTGCCCCTTACCTGGGTGGCGGTTTTGGTCATTTTTACGCCTATGCCCCCACCAAGATTGAATACGCCATCGACCGCTTTGCCATGGAGGTCAAACGCGAGATGGACGTGCTCAATCAGCGTTTGGCCCAGAGCCGCTTCATTGCGGGCGACGACTACACCATCGCCGACATCGCCATTTGGCCTTGGTACGGCGCATTGGCCAAAGGTCTGCTGTACGAAGCCGCTGAGTTTTTACAAGTGCACGAATACACCCATGTGCAGCGTTGGGCCGAAGCGCTGGCGCAACGCCCTGCCGTGCAACGGGGGCGCATGGTCAACCGGGTGATGGGTGCGCCCGCGTCTCAGTTGCACGAGCGCCACGATGCCAGCGATTTCGATACGCGCACGCAGGACAAACTCAAACCCACTTGAAATCGCCCATTTGCATTCGCCCTTTTGAATTCGCCATCGAACTTGCCCAGAGGCCGCCAGGATCAGCTCAAAGACTCAGGCATGCGGCCGGGTCCTCGCTGTCCAGCACCCTTTGGGCCCAAGGGGTCAATTTGCTGGTGTCTGAGCGCAGCACCTGTTGCTTGACCGACAAGATTTGCGAAGGGTGCATGGAAAAGCTGCGCAGCCCCAGTCCGAGCAGCAAACGCGTCATGGCCACATCACCGGCCATCTCGCCGCACACCGAGACGCTTTTGCCTTGTCGGTGACACTCGGCAATGGTGTCAGCGATCAGGCGCAACACCGCCGGGTGAAGCGGGTCGTACAGGTGCGCGACCGACTCATCGGCCCGGTCGATCGCCAAGGTGTACTGGATCAGGTCGTTGGTGCCGATGGACAAAAAGTCAAAGTACTTGAGGAACAAGCGCAGCGACAAAGCTGCCGCCGGAATTTCGACCATGGCGCCCAAACGCACCGGGCCATGGGCTACGCCGCGGCGGTCCAACTCTTGGCGGGCCTGTGTGATCAAGGCCAGTGTTTGGCGAATTTCGCTGTGGTGCGCCAGCATGGGGATCAGCAAGTTGACCTGACCATGCGCCGCCGCTCGCAAAATCGCGCGCAACTGTGTCAAAAACATGACCGGATCGGCCAAGCACCATCGGATCGCGCGCAAACCCAAGGCTGTGTTCAGGTGTGAGGCTTCGTGACGGCTCTCATCAAGCGGCTTATCGGCCCCGACATCGACGGTGCGGATGGTCACGGGCAAGCCCTTCATGCCGTCTACGGCGCGTCGGTAAGCTTGGTACTGCTCTTGCTCGTCAGGCAACTGGCCTTGGCGGCCCATGAACAAAAACTCACTGCGAAACAGGCCCACACCCAGCGCACCGGCCACGAGTGCAGGGCCGGTGTCTTCGGGCATCTCGATGTTGGCCAGCAACTCGATTTTTTGGCCATCAAGTGTGATGCAGGGCGTATGGCGCAAGCGTCCCAAGCGTTCGCGCTCCAAATCACCCTGGCGTTGCTTGAAGCCGTAGTCGGCCAAAACGATGGGCGTGGGGTCGACGATGACCACACCCGCGTCACCGTCGATGATGACCCAATCGTCTTGCTTGACCAACTGGCTGGCCGTGCGTGCGCCCACCACCGCCGGGATGTCCAAGCTGCGCGCCACGATGGCGGTGTGCGAGGTCTTGCCACCCACATCGGTGACAAAACCGGTGAACACACTTTGCTTGAACTGCAGCATGTCGGCGGGCGACAAGTCGTGCGCCACCAGCACCAGCGGCACATCGGTGTCACCCAACTGCAGCTCTTGCTGCGGGCGCTGCGGCCGCTTGGCTTGCGCCAGCAAAGGGCCGGTCCCCTTGAGGCAATGCAGCACCCTTTCGCCCACTTGCTCCATATCGGCCTTGCGTTCACGCAAGTAGGGGTCTTGCATTTCATCAAATTGGCGCACGATGATGTCAAGTTGGCTGGTCAAAGCCCACTCGGCGTTGTACAAGCGCGTGGTGATCCAATGCACCACACCCGCGGTCAGCTCCTCGTCTTGCAGCAACATCAGGTGCACGTCCAACAAGGCCGCCAACTCGTGGGGGGCATCTTGGGGCATGTCTTGTTGCAGACGTTGCAGCTCACTGACCACCGCATTGCGGGCCACGCGCAGGCGCTTGATTTCGCTGTGCACTTGGTCTGGCTGCACAAAGTAATGCGCCACATCGGCCCGGCTGGAGGCCACCAAAACGGCGCGCCCGATGGCGATGCCACGCGCCACCGCCAAGCCATGGATGCTGAACGTCATGGCTTACTCGCCTTCACCAAACTTGTCGTCGATCAGGGCCAACAGCGCCGCCAAGGCTTCATCTTCTCGCTCACCCAGCGTCTCGAGCACCACCTCACTGCCCAGTCCAGCCGCAAGCATCATCACGCCCATGATGCTTTTGGCATTGATGCGCCGCTCGCTTTTGCGCATCCAAACTTCGCAAGGGAAGCTGCCTGCCAATTTGCTCAGCTTGGCTGACGCGCGGGCATGCAAACCCAATTTATTGCTGATGCTCACGGTGACTTGGGGCATGTCTTTGTCCGGTTTGGTTTTGTGGGGCGGTGCTGCCCACAGGCATCACGCCCTGCATGCCACCTGCTTGCGCGCGTGCGGCCAAGGCCTCTAGGCTTTCATGCCGGTAACACACGCTGCGCAGCAGCATCGGCAAATTGACACCTGCCACCAAACGCGTGTTGTGCCCGTTGCCCAACAGTTGAGCCACGTTGCAAGGTGTGGCGCCGAACACGTCGCTGAGCAACAATACATCGGTCGTGCCCAATGCAGCCATCGCTTGGCGTGCGCGCGCCAGACTGTCTTCGGGTGTGTCTTGGGGCAGCACATCCAGTGCCAACACGCCAGCAGCACAATCTGGAAAAACGTGCATGGCGCAACCGCGCAAAGCAGTGGCCAGTGGAGCGTGGGCGATGATGAGAATGCCAATCATGGTGGAGCTCGATTATCGGCTCTGCAATGGCTTTTTCACCATGAAAAAGACCCAAGAGGCCACCGAAGTCAAACCAAAACAGGCCAGCGCCACTTGGTAAGCCTGCGCATTGGCCAGACCCAGTCCACGCCCAGCGTCAACCAACAGGCCTATGCCCCACTGCACGACAAAAATGCCCGCGAACACCACCAAGTTGTAAGCCGACAAGGCGCGCCCCGCCAAATGCGAGGGGAACGCCATGCCCACGGCCGGTTGGGCCAAGGCCACAAAACTGCTGGTCATGCACAGCAAGGCCACGCCCACCGCTGCACCCGCACCCACCTCGGGCCCGAGCCAAACCAATGCGGCCACGACGCCAAAGCTCAGCGGCAAACCCCATGCGATCAAGCGCTCCACCGGGATACCTCGGCGCGCCAAGCCAGGCGTGATCAAGCCCCACAGCCAAAAGGTCACCAACATGGCCAGGTTGATCAAGAACAGCCCAGACGCAGCTTTCGCGGCCGTCCAGCCGGCCACTTGGGTCATCCATGGGCCTGCCCACAGGGTTTGGATGGCCACCATGCCGCCGTAGCTGAAAAAACCGATCGGCGACATGCGCCAGAAGTAAGCGCTGCGCCAGATTTCGCGGTAACTGCCGTCGTCCTTGCTTGGGATTGCAGGCGCATCCAGCGTCGCAGAGGCTTTTTGCCAGACCGGCACCAACAGGGCCAGCAAAAGCATGGTGATGGCAATCATCACCCCCAACATGACAAACAGCGCGCGCCAGCCCCAAATGGGCATGAGCCACTGCACCGGCAAGGTGGCGGCCAGCATGCCCAAGGAGCCGGTCATCAGCATCCAAGAGTTGGTGCGCAGTTGGGTGCTGGCCTCAAACCAGCGGCGGTAACCGGTGAGTGGCGCCATGAGGCAAGCACTCACGCCCATGCCGCACAGCACACGCGCCGCCAACAACCCCTCAAAGCTGTCGGCCCATGCAAAGGCCAAGCAGCCCAACACCGCCAATGTCAAAAAAGCCAAGATGACTTTTTTAGGACCGTGCTTGTCCAGCCAACGGCCTAAGGGCAGTTGGGTGAGGGAAAATCCCAAAAAATACCCCCCCGCCAACAGACCCAGATCTTGCGCGCTCAAATCGAACTCGGTGGTTAAGGTGGGTGACAAAGTGGCCGTGATGGCCCGCACCAAAGCCGAAAAGAAATACGCCAGTGCAAAAGCGAGAAACACCACCACCGCCATGCGGCGCGGCAAATGATCGGGATGGGCCAAAGTGACCGCGTTCAAACTGGCAGCGCTCATGGCCGGATGCTTTCAAACAATGTATTGGCCAATTCGGGGGCCATTTGTCGGTCGTACACCACGGCATGGACAAGCCGCACCCGGTCGCCCTGCGCCACAGCCCCCCACACAGCGTCCATTCTCACGGGTTCGCCGTTGGCCCGCTGTCCCGCAGACTGCACCCGCACCGACGCACTCAGCGGCAATTGGCCGGGCCGGTGCCAAGCCTGTGTTTGGCCCACGGCCAGTGGTTGCACAACGCGCGCATTGTCTAAGGTGGCTTTTTGCCACAAAAGCATCACAGCACTGGCATCTGCGCCTGAGGGCAAGGCCGCACTCATCAGCGCCACGATCGCCGTTCCGCTTTCGCATCCGACCACCTGCAAATCCAGCGGCATGTTGCCCAAGCTCACTTGGCGGGTGGTGCGATCGGGTTTGCAGGGCAATTGGAGTTTCAGCCCGCTGTCCTGCAAACTCACGTCACGCCAGTTTTGTTCAGGGCTGCAAGCGCTCAATGTCAAAACGGCGGTCAAACTGACCAGCAGGGCTGGGAAATGAAGTTTCATGGGCTGATTATCGTGATCAGCGGACATGTCGGGTTTTGGCGACAATGTGCGCCATGAATTCACTCGATGGCATCCGCGTTCTTGACCTTTCCCGCGTTTTGGCGGGCCCTTGGTGCACCCAGACTCTGGCCGACTTGGGGGCCGATGTCATCAAGATTGAACGCCCCGGTACGGGCGACGACACCCGCGCTTGGGGTCCGCCTTTTTTGCAAGACGCGCAAGGCCAAGACACTGCCGAAGCGGCCTATTACTTAGGCACCAACCGCAACAAGCGATCGGTGACCTGCGACATCGCACAGCCCGAAGGCCAAGCCCTGATCCGGGAACTGGTCAAGCATTGCGACGTCTTTGTTGAAAACTTCAAAGTGGGCGACATGGCCCGTTACGGCCTAGACTACGCCAGCCTGTGCGCCCTGAACCCCAAACTGGTGTACTGCAGCGTGACCGGGTTTGGTCAAACCGGACCCTACAGCGAACGCGCTGGCTACGACTATGCCGTACAAGGCATGGGCGGCCTGATGAGTGTGACAGGCGAGCGCGATGACTTGGGCGGAGGCCCGCAAAAAGTGGGGGTGGCCGTGGCCGACCTGTTCACCGGCATGTACGCCACCGTCGCGATCTTGGCGGCGCTTCGCCATGTTGAACGCACTGGCCAAGGCCAGCAAGTGGACATGGCCCTGTTGGACACTCAGGTCGCCATGCTCGCCAATTTGGGCTCCAATTACTTGGTCAGTGGCAAAACACCGGGCCGCGCTGGCAACGCACACCAAAACATCGTGCCCTACCAAGTGTTTGAGGTCATGGCGCCGCATGGCGCCGCCCCGGGCAGCCGGGACCACTTGATCTTGGCTGTCGGCAACGATGGGCAATTTGCCAAGTTCTGCGCCGTGTCGGGCTGCACCGAGCTGGCGCAGGACCCGCGCTTCGCCCAAAACACCCAACGCGTCCGCCACCGTGGCATCCTGGTGCCCCTGCTGGAGAGCATCCTCAAAACCCGCAGCAAGGCCGACTGGCTGGCGGCCCTCGAAGCCGCCAAAGTGCCCTGTGGTGCCATCAACACCTTGAGCGAAGTCTTTGCGGACCCCCATATACAAGCCCGTGGCATGGTGCAAGATTGGCAGCACCCCATCAAGCCCGATTTAAAGCTGGTGGCCAGTCCGATCAAAATGAGCCGCACGCCTGTCCGCCAGGACTTACCGCCACCGATGCTGGGGCAGCACACCCTCGAAGTTTTGACCGAAGTGCTGGGCTGGAACGCTGAACAACTGGGGCCTTTACGCGGCAAAGGGGTGATTTGATGGCCAACTTTTTGCTGGTTCACGGGGCTTGGCACGGGGCCTGGTGCTGGCAGCGTGTGTTGCCAGACCTGATGGGGGCCGGGCACCGCGCCCATGCCGTCACCCTGACCGGGGTGGGTGAGCGTGCCCACCTGCTTCACCCCAGCATTGGTTTGGAAAGTCACATCACGGACGTGATGGCCGCCATGGATGCCGAAGAAATGGAAGAAGTGGTTCTGGTGGTGCATTCGTACGCTGGCATGTTGGGCACCGCCGTGGCCGACCGCAGGCCCGAGCGCTTGCGCCACCTGGTCTATCTGGACGCGGTACTGCCCAAACCCGGCGAAAGCTGGAGCAGCACCCACGCCAGCGCTACCCGAAACACCCGCATCGCTGCAGCGCAAGCCCATCCCTTGCACGCATTTCCCGCGCCCGACCCTTCGGTTTTTGGTCTGAGCGATGCCGACCATGCTTGGGTGCAAAGACGTCAAACCCCTCACCCGGGCGGTCCTTACACCCAAGTGCTCGACTTTGATCCGCAACGGGTGGCCAGCGTGCCGCGCACCTTCATCAACTGCAGCTCGCCGCCTTTGGGCACCATCGATGTCAGCCGCCTGCGCATGGTGGACCCCAAATTTTGGGATGGTGCTTGGCTGCCGGGCTCACAAGTGCGGGAGATGCGCACCGGCCATGACCCCATGGTCAGCGACCCGGATGGCTTGATCCAACACTTGTTGTCTTTGCTTTGAAGCCTTTTTAGCTGCCCTAGACACGGCGGCACACTCAGCGCAAAGCGCCAAACACTTTGTTGAGCAAGGCACTGCCCGCTTGCGCCGGGTTTTGACGGATCTTTTTTTCTTCTTCACCGATCATGTAATACAGCCCATCCAGTGTTTTACCGGTGACGTGGTTTTCCAACAGCGCTTTGTCTTTCGATACCAGGCCCATGCCGGACAATTTGCCCGCCACCGCATTGAACTGCGCCACCACGCCCAATTGACCCAGCACCTGTTTGACCTGAGGCGAGAATTGCGCACTCAATGGCGCGCGCGTCTGGTCTACAAAAAATTGGGTGACCGCTGTATCGCCTCCCTTCAAAATGCCCTTGGCGTCTTGCACCGACATGCTCTGTATTGACTGCATCAAAGCCTTTTGAGCCATGGGCACCGCCTGTTCGGCGGCACGGTTCATTTGCAAGGTCAAGGCATCGAGTTGCCGGCCCATGCCCATCGTTTTGAGCATTCTCGCGCCTTTGTTCAAGGCATCCGGCAAGCCTATGCGCACTTTGTCATTGCCCATGAAGCCGCCCTCCACGCCGAGCAAACTGATGGCGGCACTGGCCCCTTTTTCCAAGGCCAGTTTCAAGCCTTGCGAGGCATCTCCAGCGCTCAAATCTGCCAAGCTGAAGGCATGCGCGGGCACAATGGCCAAGATGCCCGATGACATGGTGAACGCATTAAACTGCCTGCGATGAGGATACATTTCATGACCACCTTGAATCTGCAGCCTGTAGGCCGTCGTGTGTTGAATGGGGCTTGCGTGCTCGGTTTGCTGCTGGCCCTGTGGGGGTGTGCGGCTGAGCCTGCGCCTGAATCTTCCTTCGTTTTGCTTGACGGCAGCACCCTGAGCACGCAGCAATTGCAAGGAAAAGTATCTTTGGTCAATTTCTGGGCCACCAGTTGCACCTCTTGCGTGGCCGAAATGCCTGACTTGGTCGCCACCTACAACAAGTTCAAGGACCGTGGTTATGACACGGTGGCCGTGGCCATGCGTTATGACCCCCCCAGCTACGTTGTCCATTTCGCTCAATCTCGGCAACTGCCATTCAAAGTGGCGATTGACAACACCGGTGCTGTTGCCCGTGCATGGGGTGATGTGCAGCTGACGCCCACCACATTTTTGGTGAACAAGCAGGGGAAAATCGTCAAGCGCATTGTGGGTACGCCCGACTTTGACGAACTGCACCAGCTGATCGACAAGCTGCTCGCCGAATCCCGATAAAGCCTCAGCTTGACCAGCAACCGGGTCGCTCTGACCCGGTTGAACTGCGCATGTCAGTTGCTGGCCTGCGCTGCTTTCAGTCCTTGCGGAAGTTGTCGTGGCAGGCTTTGCACGTGGCAGCTGCAGGACCGAATGCCGCCTTCAGGGCGTCGATGTTGCCCGCTTTGGCCGCGGTGTTGAGCTTCACGATTTCGGCTTGCATTTTGTCAGCCGCTTCTTTGTACTTGTCGGCTTCTTTCCAGATTTCCGGCTTGGCGCGGGTATCGCCTTTGTCGGTGCCTTCACCAAATGCTGCCCATGGCAGCTTGGACATGGCGGCTACGACATCGGCATTGCTGGCTGCCGCCATAGCATCGTAGGGCGCACGGCCATTGGCCATGGCACCCAATCGTCCAAAATGGGCAGCCATGACGGTGAAACTGGCCTTGCGGTATTTGATGGCATCTTCCGGTTTGGCAAATTGCGCCTGTGCGGGCAGACCCATCGCCAACAGCAACAAAGCACTGGCAAAACGCGTTGTGTATTTCATGCTTGACTCACATCAAAATCCAAGGGTTGAAAAGATTTATCCTTGTACCAGTCTCGCATATTTTTCACAATTCGCCTACAAGAAAGCACCCATGTTCACCGTTCGCATTTGGGATCTGCCCACCCGTTTGTTCCATTGGGTCTTGGCTTGTTGCGTGATTGGCTTGGTCATCACGGGCAATGTCGGCGGCAACGCCATGGTTTGGCATTTCCGCTTGGGGTATGTTGTCCTCAGCTTGGTACTTTTCAGGTTGGCCTGGGGCTTAGCGGGTGGGCATTGGTCGCGTTGGTCCAGTTTGCCTTTGCACCCACGACATGCGCTGGCCTACCTGCTCTCGCGCTCCACCGCTCACCCTCAGGCCGGGCACAACCCCCTGGGCAGCTGGTCGGTTGTCGCCATGCTGTTTTTTCTTTTGTTTCAAGTGTCTACAGGTTTGATCAGTGACGATGAGATCGCCAATGCTGGGCCTTTGACGGCCCTGGTCTCCGGCAGCTGGGTGTCATGGGCCACCTCTTGGCACAAAAACTGGGGCAAGTTGATCATCATTGGCTTGGTGCTCATGCACATTCTGGCCCTGCTCTGGCACG
The DNA here is from genome assembly GCF_044361645.1 of Limnohabitans sp. Lineage (GTDB taxonomy): Bacteria > Pseudomonadota > Gammaproteobacteria > Burkholderiales > Burkholderiaceae_C > Limnohabitans_A. The sequence continues at coordinate 18,527 of NZ_JBIKIL010000065.1, forward strand.
CTTTCAAGAAACACCCACCCTTGTTGCCCGCCATGCTGCACGGCAACAAAAACTTGCCTGAACCCGTGCCCGCCTCCCGCGACCAATGGCGTCATCGCCTTTTGGCTTTGCTGATTTTGGCCTTGTCGGCCTTGGCCGTTGATGGCCTTCTGTCATTGGGTGCTTGACCACACCTTTACACTGTGCATCTGCGGAGGAAGAGCACTTTGAACCCATCACCTGATTCCCCCGTTGTGCTTGTACGACTCGCAAGCGGTGCCGCCGACTTGGCGGCCACACGGGTCATATTTTCCGAATACGCGGCCAGCCTTCAGGTCGATTTGTGCTTCCAAGACTTTGCCCATGAATTGGCCGATTTGCCTGGCGAGTACACCGATCCGCGCGGCGCTTTGCTGCTGGCGTATGTGGATGGGGCGTTGGCAGGATGCTGCGCTTTGCGACCGCTCGATGCCAGCGATTACGCCAATGCCGCCGAGATGAAACGGCTTTACGTTCGCCCCCATTTTCGCGGCTTGGGTCTTGGGCGCTTGCTCACCGAACGTATTCTCGATGCCGCTCGGGCTGCGGACTACCGCTGCGTGTTGCTTGACACTTTGGATGACATGGAAGCGGCCCGCGCACTTTACGAAGATTTGGGCTTTGTCGATATTCCACCCTACTACCACAACCCCATTGCTGGTGCGCATTACCTCAAAGTCGATATCGGCTGATTTCAGCTGCCGTACTTTTGGCCGCACCAGTGGATAAAAAAAAGGGACCCAAGGTCCCTTTTTTTGACTGCCGTCGTGCTCGGCCTTATGCCTTGGCCTGCGCCAACAAAGTGTTGGCATCACTGACTTCGAATTTGCCGGGTGCTTCGACGTTCAAGGCCACGACCACGCCGTCTTTGACCAGCATGGAATAGCGGTTGCTGCGCAACCCCATGCCGCGCGCGTTCAAATCCAAGGTCAAGCCAGTGGCTTTGCTGAAATCGGCACTGCCATCGCCCAACATCCGCACCGTGCTGCCCGTCTTGAGTTCACGCGCCCAGGCGCCCATGACAAATGCATCGTTAACGCTGACACACCAGATTTCATCAACACCGGCTGTCTTGAGTGCCTCGTGGTTTTCCACATAACCTGGCACGTGCTTGACCGAGCAGGTCGGTGTGAATGCGCCTGGCAAGGCAAACAATGCAATGGTTTTGCCTGCTGTGGCTTTGGCAACGTCAACGGCGTTCGGGCCGATGCTGCAGCCATTGCCTTCAACCTCAATGTATTCCATCAGCGTGGCAGCTGGCAACTTGTCTCCGACTTTGATCATGGGGTGCTCCTGTTGTTGAAATGGCGATGTGGTGCCAGTATAAAAAAAACGACCCACGATTGTGGGTCGTTTTGGCTAAATTTGCTGAGCTTGACCGCAAGGGCTCAAACAGCAGCAGCTTTTTGTACCAAGCGAGTGGCCACCCAGTTTTTGGTTTTGGAGATCGGGCGGCTTTCCGTGATCTCGATGGTGTCGCCCAGGTGAAATTCACCGGTCTCATCGTGTGCGTGGTACTTGCTCGACTTGCCCACGATCTTGCCGTAAAGCGCGTGTTTGACACGACGCTCCACCAGCACGGTCACAGTTTTGGCGCGCTTGTCGCTGACCACCTTGCCAATCAAGGTGCGCTTGAGGGATGTTTTAGCTTCCGTCATGGTCACTCCTTACTTGGCGGCTTGCTTTTGAGCAAGTATGGTTTTGGCACGGGCAATCGAGCGACGGGTTTCACTCAATGTTCCAGTATTGCCGAGTTGTTGCGTGGCTTTTTGCATCCGCAGACCAAAGTGGGCTTTTTGCAGCGCTTTGATCTCGTCTTTCACACCGGCAACGTCTTTTTGGCGCAATTCAGCAGCATTCATTTCTTGTTTCTCCTGAATCATTGGCCAATCATGCGGGCCACAAAAGTGGTGCGCAAGGGCAGCTTGGCAGCGGCCAATTTGAAGGCTTCACGGGCCAACTCTTCGGGCACGCCTACGATTTCGTAGAGCACCTTACCGGGTTGGATCTCGGCCACGTAGTACTCGGGATTGCCTTTGCCGTTACCCATACGCACCTCAGCAGGCTTGGTGGAAATCGGCTTGTCAGGGAACACGCGAATCCAGATGCGGCCGCCACGCTTGACGTGACGGGAAATCGCACGCCGTGCGGCTTCGATCTGGCGGGCCGTCAAACGGCCACGGTCTGTGGATTTGAGGCCGAAGTCACCAAACGCCACCGTGTTGCCACGGGTAGCGATGCCGGTGTTGCGGCCCTTCTGTTCCTTGCGGAACTTTCTGCGAGCAGGTTGCAGCATGTAATTACTCCTTATTGACCGTCAGCTGCTGCAGCTGGCGCGGCGACTGTGCGTACGCGCTTAACGGCGGGT
>NZ_JBIKIL010000063.1:0-21191 GCF_044361645.1 Limnohabitans sp.
GGAAATGGGCGGCGGCTCGGTGCGTATCCACCGCGCCGACGTGCAGCAAAAAGTGTTTGACGCTTTAAAGATCACGCCCGAAGAAGCCCAGCTCAAATTTGGCTTTTTGCTTGACGCCTTGCAATACGGCGCGCCGCCACACGGTGGTTTGGCTTTCGGTCTGGACCGCATCGTCACGCTCATGACCGGTGCCGAGTCCATCCGCGACGTGATCGCCTTCCCCAAGACCCAGCGCGCTCAGTGCTTGCTCACGCAAGCGCCCAGCCCGGTGGACGAAAAGCAGCTGCGCGAATTGCACATCAAGCTGCGCAATGTGGACGCGGTCAAAACCGCATAAGTTCAGGCCCAAGCCGCAGTGCGCCAACGCCACCCTTGGGTGGCGTTGGTGTTTTGATCGCCTTACAAAGCCTGAAGCGATGTTGAGCACAAATGTGTGCAGGCAAGTGTTCATTGAACTCAACTCATATGAGCCCATGAAAAAAGGCTTCAAAACCGAGGTCTTGAAGCCTTTGATGCTGGGGTTCAGCCGTGAGGTTGAACCAGATGTTTTGCAACGGCATCGCTGCCGTTAGCAGGGTTTGCAGGGCTCAGTAGCCGCCGCGGCCGCCGCCGCCACCGCCGTAGCCGCCACCGCCGGAGCGGTCACCGCCGCCACCGCCACCGCCGTAGCCGCCACCACCGGAGCGGCCACCGCCACCACCGCCGTAGCCACCACCGCCGGAGCGGTCACCGCCGCCACCGCCACCGCCGTAGCCGCCACCACCACCACCGAAGCCGCCGGTACGGGGAGGACGTGCCTCCATCGGACGGGCTTCGTTCACGGTGATGCTGCGGCCACCCAAAGATTGGCCATTCATGCCAGCAATGGCGGCTTGGGCTTCGGCATCGCTGCCCATTTCCACAAAACCGAAACCTTTGGAACGACCGGTGTCGCGCTCCATCATGACTTTGGCGCTGGTGATGGCGCCGAATTCGCCGAATGCCTGCTGCAGGTCTTCGTCGCGGACCGTGTACGGCAAATTGCCGACGTAAAGTTTATTGCCCATGGGGACTCCTGAAAAACACATGAAAACGAAAGCGATGGGGTCCCGAAAGCACAACAAACTGAAAACTGCCGCCGTAGCGCGCGAAACTGACCGATCACCTGATGTGTGGCGTTTTTAAACGCGCACCGTCTGATTATGGGGCAAAGCGGCCAAAGTAACTGAATGGATTGAAATTGTTTTATTTTTGACCTTGGTCAAACAAGGTATCTGCACGGGTTGAAAGGGCTCATGGCCAATCAATTTCCGTCAATTCGCTTTCAATTGAGCGTCATGAGGCTGGCCAATGGCAAGTTGTTGGGCGTTTCATAGTCCGCGATCAAGCATGCTCGTGTGGTGTGATCGCTGGCTTGGCGCAGCACTTCTTCGACAACGCGGACAGAGGCCGCGTCCAGCGAGGCAAAGGCTTGGTCCAACAGGGTGACCGTGGCACCTGACGCCAAAGCCGCCACCAAGCCCACTTTGCGGCGACTGCCTGTGGACAGCATGTTCAGGCGTTTGCCCAGATGGGGGCTGAGTTGCAAATCGGCCACCAAGCGGGCCTGCATGTCGTCGGACCAAGCGGGCAAGCGGCGGCGCAAATGGGCCCAACACGCCTCGGGTGAGTCAGCATCGTGCATGGGCAGGCGCAAGTCACACCAAAAGACCGATGCCGGTTGGGGTGTAGACAAGGGAACGGGCGAGCCCGAGACCCACAACTGCCCTTGAGTGGCCGCCAAGTCACCCGCCAGCAGACGCAGCAAAGTGGTTTTGCCTGTGCCTTCATCGCCCAGCAGCGCAGAAACACCCGGTTGCAAGCTCAAGCTGATTGGCTCAAACAAGGTCAGACCCGCTGGACCGCCCGTTAGCCCTCGGGCTTGCAGCACCGGGGTGTGGCAGGCCGTGCAAAACAAGGTGGTGGTCAAGGGCATGGCCGTCATGCTATCAGTTGATGCCATCTGTCAGCGTTGCAACAAGCTTGAAATGGCCAGCTCGGAAATGGCCAGCTTGGAATGGCCAACAAGCGCTTGCGCCAGAACCAGCCAGCGGCGCTGAAAACCCCAATCGGGTTCATTTTTTTGCGCCGGGCATCTGCTGGGCAATGCCGTGCCAAGCTTTGCAGCCTGAGTTGGCTTCAGGCCGGGCCTCTCAAGGGTAAAAACAGGGCATCAATGGCGCTGTGGTGGCTGACTACAATGAACCAGCTCTGTTGTCATTTTTTTGCGGGAGTCCAGTCAGCGCATGTCAGTCCCTGTTGGCTTCAAAATTCCTCAATCGGTGCTGGTGGTCATTCACACGCCTGCCCAAGACGTCTTGCTGATCCGGCGTGCTGACTGGGGCACCTGGCAATCGGTCACGGGCAGCAAAGACCACCCAGAAGAAAGCTGGCTGGAGACGGCCATCCGCGAAGTGCAGGAAGAAACTGGCATCGATGCCCAAGACCCGAGCTGCCGCCTGCAAGACTGGCAACTGGAAAACGTGTACGACATCTACCCGGCTTGGCGCTGGCGTTATGCGCCCGGTGTGAGCCGCAACACCGAGCGTGTGTTTGGCCTGTGTGTGCCGCAGACACTGCCCGTGGTGCTCAGTCCGCGCGAGCACACCGCAGCCCAATGGTTGCCTTGGCAGGCCGCTGCCGACCAATGCTTTTCCCCCTCCAATGCCGAAGCCATTCTGATGTTGCCCAGATTTTTGATGACCACCCCACCATGAAGCCCGAACGCCACGAACATCCGCTGTTGCGGGTGGCCACCTACAACATTCACAAAGGCGTGCAAGGCTTGGGGCCTGCGCGTCGCCTTGAAATTCACAACCTAGGTCATGCCGTAGAGCAGCTGGACGCTGACATCGTCTGCTTGCAAGAAGTGCGCAGCATGCACCGCCGCGAGGCGGCTCATTTCAGACATTGGCCCAGTTTGCCGCAGGCCGAGTATTTGGCTCCTGAAGGCTACGAAGCCATCTACCGCAGCAACGCCATCACCCGGCATGGCGAACACGGCAACGCCATGTTGTCGCGTTGGCCGGTGCTCACCCACCAGCACCGAGACATCTCGGACCACCGGTTTGAGCAGCGCGGTTTTCTGCACACCCAGGTTGAGGTCGTGGACCGTGTGCTGCATGTGCTGGTGGTGCACTTGGGCTTAATGCCCGCCAGTCGTGTCAGGCAAGTCGGTGCCTTGCTGGCGCACATCACGCAAGACATTCCGGCGCATGAGCCCGTGTTGGTCGCGGGCGATTTCAACGACTGGGGCACAGGTTTGGGGCGACGCATGGCGCTGGCGGGCTTTCGCGAGTGGCGCGAGCAGCCAACGCCCACCTACCCATCGCGCTTGCCTTTGAACCAGCTTGACCATGTTTATGCCCGGGGCCTGACCCCTGTGCATGCCATGGTGCCTGTGGGGCGCATTTGGCAGCGCATGTCGGACCACTTACCGCTGGTGGCTGAATTCGCTTGGAACGACTGAGCATGCGGCACAACCCGTCTTTGCGCGACGGCCATCACATCCGCTTGATCGAAGGCGGACAGGGCTATTTCGAAAGCCTGGTGGCGGCTGTAGACCAAGCGCAGTCGCATGTGTTGCTGGAGACTTATATTTTTGATGTGCACGGCGCTGCCGCTTTGGTGGCCGAGGCGCTGGAGCGAGCGGCCTTGCGGGGTGTGCGCGTGTGCTTGGTGGTGGACGGTGTGGGCACGCCCAAGCTTTCCGAAGCTTGGTCTCAGCGTTTTGCGCGGGCGGGGCTTGATTGGCGGGTTTACTCGCCATTGGGTACGCTGGGTTTGCTCATGCCCAACCGCTGGCGGCGCTTGCACCGCAAGCTGTGCGTGGTGGATGGGCACACGGCCTTTTGCGGCGGCATCAACATCCTGGACGATTGGTACGACCCGCACTATGGCAGCTTGGCTCGGCCTCGGCTGGATTTTGCGGTCAGTGCGCAAGGCGAGTTGGTGGGCCACATCCAACACAGCATGTTGCAACTGTGGTGGCGTTTGCAAGGGGCAATGCATGTCCGCGAGCGCAAAATCCCGCAGGCTTTGCGGTCCTTCAAAACAGCCGGTTTGCCGTTGTCTTGGAAGCAAGCGCTGCCCCTGCCAGACGGACAGCCCCTGCCCAGTCGGGCGGCTTTGCTGTTGCGCGACAACGTGTTGCACCGCAGCCAAATTGAACGCGCATACCTCAAAGCCATTGGCCTGGCGCGGCAGGAAGTACTGATAGCCAATGCTTACTTTTTGCCGGGACGCAGGCTGCGCAAGGCCTTGGTGCATGCTGCTGCGCGTGGGGTGCGTGTGCGCTTGCTGCTGCAGGGGCGTTATGAATACTTCATGCAATACCACGCTGCCCGCCCAGTCTATGGTGCTTTGCTGGCTGCTGGGGTGGAGATCTACGAATACGATGCGAGCTTTTTGCACGCCAAAGTGGCGGTGGTTGACCCTGACAGCGACCGATCGTGGGCCACCGTAGGTTCGTCTAATCTGGATCCGCTGAGCTTGCTCTTGGCCCGAGAGGCGAATGTGGTGGTGGCCGACCGTTTGTTCGCACAAAAATTGCACCAACGCCTGAGCCAAGTCATTGCCACGCAAAGCACGCCCATCTCGAGCTCTTGGGGCCAAAGGCAATGGCAACAGCGCTTGCGCGACCGCATCGCTTTTGGGCTGATGCGGCTGGCGCTTTTTCTGACCGGACACCGGTATTGATGCTTGGCCTGTGGGCGGCCATGGCCAAACCCCCTGACCGCTGTGCGCCGATCAATCGCTGTTAGGATCATCCCATGTTAATGACCCCCCCAGATGCCATGACTGCTTCTGCTGCCACGCCCGACGACGATGGCGTTCCTGTCTCCGTCAAGATCCGCGAGCGCATTAACGCTGCCCGCAAACGCTTTCACGCCAACGACAACATCGCCGAGTTCATCCAGCCCGGCGAATTGGACCAACTGCTGGACGAGGTCACCGCCAAAATGGCCGGTGTTTTGGACAGTTTGGTGATCGACACCGTGAACGACCACAACACGGGCGATACCGCCCGGCGCGTGGCCAAGATGTACCTCAAAGAGGTGTTCAAGGGGCGCTACGTTGAAGGCCCAGCCATCACCGAATTTCCTAACGCCGAGCACCTGAACGAGCTGATGATTGTCGGCCCCATCACCGTGCGCAGCGCCTGCAGCCACCACTTTTGCCCTGTGATTGGCAAGATCTGGATCGGCGTGTTGCCCAACGAACACACCAACGTGATTGGTCTGTCCAAGTACGCCCGTTTGGCCGAATGGATCATGGGCCGCCCCCAGATCCAAGAAGAAGCCGTGGTGCAACTGGCCGATTTGATTCAGCGCAAAACCCAGCCTGATGGCTTGGCCATCGTCATGGAGGCGAGCCACTACTGCATGGGCTGGCGCGGGGTGAAAGACATGGACAGCAAGATGATCAACTCGGTCATGCGTGGTGCTTTTCTCAAAGACCCGAACCTGCGCCGCGAATTTTTGTCATTGATTCCCAAATAGGATTGAATATGTTGGTACGCCTGCTTTACGCCAGCCGTGTGGTGGATGACCGCCCTGAAACCATCGACGCGATTTTGGCGCGCTCGCGCCAGTTCAACCCCAGCACCGGCATCACCGGCATCCTGTGCTATGGCGGCGGCATCTTTTTGCAAGCCATCGAAGGCGGACGCAGCGCGGTGAGCGAGTTGTATGGCCACATCCAAAAAGATGCGCGGCACAAAGAAGTGGTCTTGCTGCACTACGAAGAAATCTCTGAGCGCCGTTTTGGCGGCTGGACCATGGGCCAGGTGGATGCGTCACGCGTGAACACCAACATCTTGCTCAAATACTCCGAACGCGCCGAGCTCGACCCTTACAACGTCTCGGGCAAAGTCTCACTGGCCTTGCTCGAAGAATTGATGGCCACCGCCTCCATCATCGGTCGGGCTTGAGCGCAGCAGTTGTGGCTGTCCGTTTCCTCGTCATGGCGAGCGAAGCGTGGCCATCCAGCCTGCGGGGTTCTTGGCGCACTTGGCCTTGAGCATCTGGCGACAAAAGATGGACGCGTTTTTTGATCTTCGCGCTTTGCGCGGTCCATCCCAATGGATTGAAGCATGCCTCTGAGTGCGTTGGCTATGGTTGTTTTGGCCGGTTTCATCCATGCCTGCTGGAACATCGCCGCCAAAAAAGCCGGTGGCGATGTGCGCTTTGTCGCCTTCAGCTCGGTGGTGCTGATGGTGTTCTGGGCGCCGGTGGGCCTGTGGGTGGGTTGGCAGCAAGTGCCCGATTGGGGTTTGCTCGAATGGGCCTTGGTGCTGGTCAGCGCCGTGCTGCACATCGTCTATTTCATTGTGTTGCTGCGTGGCTACCGCAAGGCTGACCTGACGGTGGTGTACCCGCTGGCGCGAGGCTCGGGGCCGCTGCTGTCGTCCATGGTGGCGATCTTCTTCTTCGGGGAGGAAATTTCAGCCTTGGGCCTGATGGGCATTTTGGGCGTGGTGGTCGGTGTGTTTCTGATTGCGGGCGGCCCCGGCTTGTGGCAGGCAGCGCGCGACCCGCAGCAGCAAGCGCGTGTGCGCACGGGTATCTTTTATGGTGGCATCACCGGTGTGTTCATTGCCAGTTACACCGTGGTCGATGGCTATGCCGTCAAGGTGGCGCTGATGTCGCCCATTTTGGTGGACTACTTTGGCAACCTGTTGCGCCTGGTTTTTTTGACGCCCACTTTGTTGCGCGACCGCCCGGCCGTGTGGGCGCTGTGGTTAGAGCAAAGACGTTACGCCTTGGTCGTGGGCATCTTCAGCCCCGTGTCGTATGTGCTGGTGCTGTACGCCCTGCAGGTGGCACCGCTGTCGCATGTGGCCCCGGCGCGCGAAGTGTCCATGCTGTTTGCGGCTTTGCTGGGCGGGCATTTGCTGGGCGAGAAAGACCGGGGCCCGCGCATTGCCGGGGCTGTGCTGATCGCCGCAGGCGTCATGGCCTTGGGGTGGTGAGATGAGCCCTGTGTCATTGATCGGCTGCGATTTCTCCAGCAGCCCCAGCAAGCGCAAACCCATCGTGCTGGCCCTGGGCCAAGCCCGGCAGGGCAGGGTGCAGCTGCAATCCCTGCAAAGCTTTGACACCCTGAGTGCATTTGGCGTTTGGCTGGCGCAGCCCGCTGACTGGGTGGGTGGTTTTGATTTGCCCTTTGGCCTGCCGCGCGAATTGGTCGAAACCCTGGGCTGGCCCACCGACTGGGCCGCCTGCATGGACCATTACTGCGCCTTGGAGCGCGCCCAAATTCGCGAGCAGTTTGCGACGTTTTGCAACGCCCGCCCCGTGGGCGGCAAGTTCGCGCACCGCGCCGCCGACCGACCCGCAGGCTCCAGCCCCTCCATGAAATGGGTCAACCCGCCGGTGGCCTACATGCTGCACGCGGGCGTGTTGCTGTTGCGCCAAGCGGGGGTGCACTTGCCCGGCTTGCACGCGGGTGACGCTCGCCGCGTGGCGCTGGAGGCCTACCCCGGGCTGCTGGCGCGCGAGGTGCTGGGCCAGCAAAGCTACAAAAGCGACGACAAGGCCAAACAAACACCAGAGCGCCTGCTGGCCCGGCGCGAACTGCTGAGCGCGCTGGAGCGCGGCCAAACCCGCTTGGGCCTGCGCCTGGTGGCCAGCAATGCGCTGCTGGGGCGTCTGGCCAATGACGCCAGCGGCGATGCACTCGACGCCACCCTGTGCCTGATGCAAGCGGCCTGGGCGCAACAACAACACGAAGCGGGGCACCCGCAATACGGCTTGCCGCCGTTTGATCCGCTGGAGGGGTGGATCGTGACGACATGAGGCGGCTTAGAAGGCCGCTTTGGGGGTCTCCAAGGGTAAAAATAAATACAATGTGATTCCTATTTTGGGCTGGACAATGTGCTCAGACCCCAATGAAATGGCATCACATAGGGGAGACTTGCAGCCGTGAAAACCCTCCAATCGCTTTTTGCCCACAAGACCTGGGCCAACAACGAGTTGTTCAATGCATTGGCCGATGTGGACACGCCAAACCACGCTGCCGACCTGCACACGGCGATGCGCACCCTGAACCACATCCATGTGGTGGACAGTATTTTCCAAGCGCATTTGCGCGGCCAAGCCCATGGATTCAGCGCCACCAACACCGACGCAACCCCCGCCTTGGCCGAACTTCACTTCAAAGTGGCGCAAACCGATGCCTGGTTCCAGGCCTATGCCGCCCGCTTGACGGCCCAGCAAGCGGCCAAGCCCTTGGCATTTCAATTCACCGACGGTGACGCTGGCCTGATGACGCGGGAAGAAATGCTCATGCACGTCATTACCCACGGCGCTTACCACCGGGGCAATGTGGGTCAAGTGCTCAAGTCGATCTCGGTCGCACCGCCGCGTGATCTGTACACGAAGTTTCTGCATGTGAATGAACCAGCCCGCCGCGCCGGAAGGCTTTGAGGCCACAGCCATAAAGCCATGAAAAAGAAACCAAATCCTCAAAAGCCAGACGACGACAACCCCGAGTGGACATCCGACATGTTCAAGCAAGCCGTTCGTTTTGATGCTTTGCCCCCAACATTGCAGGCCAAACTGCGCGGCCGCCCAAAAGCTGCCAGTACCAAAGAACGCATCACCATTCGCTTGTCGCCTGATGTCGTGGGTGCTTTTCGTGCAAGGGGCCAAGGCTGGCAAACCCGTGTTGACGCTGCCTTGCGGGATTGGTTGAAAACGCATACGCAGGCTTGACTTGAGCGGGCATATTTTTTGCCGGACTCGCTTGTTTCCCTTCTGACCTCCACCCAATCAGCCATGCACACCGCCATCCTCGTCATCGATGTCCAACAAGGCCTGTGCGAAGGCCCCGAAGCCGCGCACGATTGTCCCGGCACCATAGAACGCATCAACTCGGTCACGCACCGCGCACGCGTTGCGGGCGTGCCGGTGTTCTTCATTCAGCACGAGTCGAGCGCAGGCTATCTGGAGCACGGCAGCCCTGAGTGGCAATTGGCGACGGGCTTGCAGGTGCAGGCCAGTGATCGGCGGATGCGCAAAACCACACCCGACGCTTTTTTGCACACCCAATTGCACGAGGCTTTGCAGGCCCTTGGCGTGACACGCTTGGTGGTGTGCGGCATGCACACCGAATTTTGTGTCGACACCACCACGCGCAAGGCTTTGGCCCTGGGCTACCCGGTGGTGCTGGTGTCAGATGCCCACACCTCGGCGGGCAATGCGGCCATTGGGCCGCAGCAAGTCATTGCACACCACAATGCCACGCTCACCAACATCTCCAGTTTCGGCCCCAGGGTCACGGCCGTGGCGCACCAAGAGCTTGGCTTGGGGGCGTGATCCGATGACTCCGCACACAAGCGGCAATGGCGAGGCTGACGCGCCTCTTATCAACGTGGTCGTCCGAACGGCCCGGGTTGACGATGCGGCTTGTATGGCCGTGTTGGCGACACAAGTGTGGCTTCACACTTATGCAACACAGGGCATTTCTGCAGCCATCAGCCACTACACGCGCACCGAGCTCATCCCAGAAAAGTACCTCGCCCTGTTGAACGATCCCCGGGCGCGTCTCTGGGTGGCAGAGCGGGAGGCTTGCCTCATTGGTTTTGTGGTGCTCCAGTTGGACGTGCCATGCCCAATCCATGCCCCTGCCTCTGCAGAACTTCAAACGCTTTATGTGCAAGCGCATTTTGTGGGGCAGGGTGTTGGGCGGCAGCTTCTTGGGGTAGCCGAAGAAATGGCCCGCACTCAAACGGGTTTGCCGCTGTGGTTGACGGTCAATGTGAACAATGCGCGCGCGATCGGGTTTTATCGGCGTCATGGCTATACAGCACTGGGCACAAGCGACTTCGTGATGGGGGATCAACGGCATGAAAATCATGTCTTCATGGGGTCCGCACCAGCATGCAAATAAGACAACTCACGCCAGCAGATGCCATGGCCTACAAGGCCCTGATGTTGTATGCCTATGCGCAGGCGGCCGATGCGTTCACTTCCACCCCGCAAGAACGTGCTTTGCAGCCCGACGACTGGTGGATTCACCGTATTGCCGATCCGGCCGGGCTTTCGCTTGTGTGGGGGGCTTTTGCCGAAGTGGGTTTGGTGGGCACGGTGTCTGCCGAGTTTTCTGCAAGAGCCAAGACGCGCCACAAGGCGCTGATTGTGGCCATGTTTGTGCGCGAAGAATGTCGGGGCGAAGGTGTGGCCCGTGAACTGATGCGTGCATGCATCCAGCATGGCTTAACGCGCGAGGGGCTTCGACTGCTGCAGTTGGAAGTGACCCAAGGCAATGTCCCCGCAGAGCGGCTGTACCAAAGCCTGGGTTTTCAGGCCTATGGGGTCGAGCCCATGGCGGTTTGGACGCCAGATGGTTTTCTCGCCAAAGTGCACATGTTCTTGGACTTGGCGCACAACCTGCCGCTGCTGGACACGCGGATTTGAAAACAAAGCCCCCAAAGCCAAAAAGCTTCAGTTCGCACCCATGCATCACCTGTCGCTCGGCCCTGCACAAGCCCTGAAAAAAAGCTCGATAAGCGACAGCACCCCCGTTGCCTTTCAGATAAATTGCCCCCTTTGAGTTCAGACTTTTCAAGGAGCCCGCAGATGCCCACCTTCAAGACCTTGACCGTTGCGCACGATGCGCTCAACCCGCGCATCGCCCGCCTGGTGCTGAACCGGCCCCAGCGCCTGAACGCCATCAACGAGGACATGCCCGGCGAGATCCGCGCCGCCGTGGATTGGGCCAACGACGATGCGCAGGTGCACGTCATCGTGGTCGAGGGCGCAGGCAAGGGCTTTTGTGGCGGCTACGACCTCACGGACTACGCCGAGCAGCAGCAAGAGCACCCCTGCCAGCAAGAGTCGCAGCCCTGGGACCCCATGCTGGATTACCGCCACATGAAGCGCTTCACCGAAGACTTCATGAGCCTGTGGCGCAGCCCCAAGCCCACCATTGCCAAGGTGCACGGCGCGGCGGTGGCCGGCGGCAGTGACATTGCCCTGTGTTGCGATTTGCTGGTGATGGCCGAGGATGCGCGCATCGGCTACATGCCCACGCGGGTGTGGGGCTGCCCCACCACCGCCATGTGGACCTTTCGCTTAGGCCCCATGCGCGCCAAGCAGGTCATGTTCACGGGCAATGTGCTCTCAGGCCAAACGGCGGCCGACTGGGGCCTGGCCACCGCCGCCGTGCCCTTGGACCAGTTGGAGGCACACACCCACGCACTGGCCGAGCGCATCGCAGGCGTGCCCTCGGGCCACTTGGCCATGCACAAAATGGTGGTCAACCAAGTGCTGCAGAACATGGGGCTGGAGCAAACCCAGGCCATGGCCACCTTGTTTGACGGCATCACCCGCCACAACCCCGAGGGCCTGTGGTTTCGCCGCCATGCGCAGACCGAGGGTTTCAAGTCGGCGGTGGCATGGCGCGACAGCGGCCGGCCCATCCCCGAGGGCGAGGCGGCACGCCAGCTGATCCGTCAGATGGATGAGGCGCGCCGGGGGACCCCGCCATGACCACACCCGAAAAAACCCAAGGCCCCGCGTCCTATTTCCCGTCCATCGAAAAGAAGTACGGCCAGCCCATTGCGCATTGGCTGGAATTGCTCAAGTTTTGCGCGGGCATGAAACACATGGAGCATGTGAATTGGCTCAAGACCGAGCACGGCCTGGGTCACGGGCACGCCAATGCCTTGGTGGCGTATGCGATGGCGGCTCAAAAGCCATGACACCCTCAGTGCCTAGCGCTGGCGTCAGAGTGCGGCCATGGCATCGACCGGCTTGAGTCTCGATTCACTGCGCCGCTATGCCTTGGCCCGCAGTCTGTTCAAGCCCATGAGCTTGCCCAAGGCTTTGCAGCGCTTGGGTTTTGTGCAGGCCGATCCTTTGCGTGCGCCTGCCCGCGCACAAGACCTGATCTTGCGTCACCGTGTGGAGGACTATCGGGCAGGGGATCTGGAGTCACGATATCCCGAGCTGCCCATAGAGGAAGACTTTTTTGTCAATTACGGCTTTGTGCGCCGTGATCTGCACCACCTGATGCACCCGCGCACCCCGCGAACCGTGTGGTCGGACGATCGCATGGCACAAGCCCGAGAGGTCTTGGCCTTTGTGCGCGAGGCAGGCGTTGTCAGGCCGGCTCAGGTGGCTGCGCATTTTGAGCATGGGCGTGTGGTCAATGCCTTTGGTGGCCTCAGCCAGGCCAGCACCCAGTTGCTCGACGGCATGCACTACCGTGGCCTGTTGCGTGTGCTGCGGCGCGAGGGTGGTCAGCGCCTTTACGCTGTTCGTGAGCACGAACCCAGTGGGCTCGATCCTGAGACCCTCATGGACCAGTTGGTGGATGTGATCGTGGCCAAATACGCGCCTTTGCCTGCGGCCAGTTTGGGGCAGTTGGTCGTGCTGCTGGCAGGCGGTGTGCCGCAGTGGCGAGGGCACCGCCAGGCCATGCTGCAGCGTGCGCACCTGCGCTTGCCCAGCGCTGTGCTGGACGAGACCCGTTGGTTTTGGCCCGAAGGGGAAAATCCAGCATCGCGTCGCCATGGGGTGCTGGATCGGGTGTACTTGCTGACACCTTTTGACCCGGTGGTTTGGGACCGACGCCGTTTTGAGCAGTTGTGGGGCTGGGCCTACCGTTTCGAGGCCTACACGCCTGTCGCCAAGCGGGTGCGAGGCCACTATGCGATGCCCTTGCTTTGGCGTGACCAAGTCATAGGTTGGGCCAATCTGAGTGTCCAGCAGGGCGTGTTGACGCCTGAGCTGGGCTTTGTGGATGTGGCACCCAAAGACAAGGCCTTTGCCGTGGCTCTGGACGATGAGCTTCACCGCATGGCTGTTTTCTTGAGGCTGAACGAAGCCTGATCGCGCCCTCTTGGCTTCAGGATGGCGTGCGCATTTTGAGCCAGTCACGCAAGGCCGCATTCATGCGGGTTTGCCAGCCCGGGCCACCTGCGCGAAAGGCGGCCAGTACGTCACGATCGAACCGTATGGTGGTGGATGCCTTGTCGCTGCCCGTGGGTCGTCCGCGTTGGCGGCAATAAGCCTCAATGCCCGCCTGCATTTCTTCGCGCGTTAGCGGTCGATCATCTTCATTTACGTCATCCCATACATAGGGTGTGGCGGTCTGTGCTGGGGTTTTCTGCATCTTGCTTTTGCCCATCACAGAAGCCTCACGCCATTCAGCGAGCGTCATCGAAGTCGTTTTCAAGCCAGTCATGGTGGGCGCTCCTTTCTATTTCACTCGCGGGTCTGAAGCTGATGACCCTCATCGAGTCTTCTCGCAAGACATGCACCAAAGTCTGCGAGATCTTGTGATTTTAAAATGGCTACTTTTTAAGTATTAAAAAGCATCAAGGGATACGATGAAGTCTGACCCATTACATCGCCGGGAACGCGGCTGCATCGGCGGCTGCATCGGCGGCTGCATTGATGTCGATTGACGCTCGAGAGTGCCCATGACCCTTTTGACCGAACCCATTCGTGAAACCGCTCGCCGCAGCGTGCTGTGCTGGCTGGCCACGGTAGACGCCCAGGGGCAGCCCAATGTTTCGCCCAAAGAGGTCTGGGCCATTGCCGACGACTGTCATGTGGTGGTGGCGCACATTGCTTCGCCCATCAGTGCGCGCAACATTGCGCAGCAGCCGCAGGTGTGTGTGAGCTTTGTCGATGTGTTTGTGCAAAAGGGATTCAAGCTTTTAGGTGCGGCCCGCGAAGTGCATGCAGCCGACCCCGAATTTGCGACCTGGGCCAAGCCTCTGCTGGCCATGGTGGGCCAACGCTTCACCATTCACAGCGTGTTGGTGGTCCATGTGAAATCCGTCGCTGCCATCGTGGCGCCCAGTTACCGCTTTTACCCCGATGACACCACTGAGGCTTCTCAGGTGCAGAGTGCGTTGCGGCGGTATGGAATGGGTTCGTACAAAAAATGAGGTGACAGCCTTGCCCTGTGACTGGGCTTAGGATGAGCGGTTGTGTACAACCGAATTGACTGACCCCAGGAGATGCCCATGACAACGACCGGTTTTGTGGTGACGCACGCCAAAGATGCGCAGTTCGAGCGGGGTTTGCGCTCGTTTTTTGAGTACCGCGATTTGGGCCTGAAGCAGGCCACGCAAGGGCGTGTCACGGCCAGTGTGATCCGCGCTGCTGGCGGGCATGATTTTTCCAGCCAACCGCATTTGCACCACACCGAGTTTCAGCTGGTCTACGTGCTCAAGGGTTGGATCGAGTTTGAATACGAGGGGCAGGGTGTGGTGCGCCTAGAGGCGGGGTCTTGTGTGCACCAGCCGCCGGGCATTCGCCACCGCGAGCTGGGGCACAGCGAGGATCTGGAGTTGCTCGAAGTGGTGCTGCCCGCCGACTTCAAGACCGAGACCGTGGACAGCGTCAATCCCTGAACGAAAGAGCCCATGTTCCGCAGTTTCTTTCTCTCACGCCGGTGGGCCTTGTGGGCTTGGGGTGGCTTGCTGGTCTTGGTGGCACTGGTGTTCATCACGGTGCAGCAGACCGTCAAGCTCAATGCTTGGTACGGCGAGTTTTATGACCTCTTGCAAAAGCCCGAACAAGCTGGCGGGCTGGAGAAGTTTTGGGGCTTCATGCTGCAGTTTGCGTGGATTGCTTTTCCGTTCATGTTGCTGCGCAGTTTGGAGACGTATCTGGCTTCCCACTTCGCCTTTCGTTGGCGGCAGGCCATGACCGAGGCCTACCTGCCGCGCTGGCAACGCACCGACGCGACGGTGGAGGGCGCGTCGCAACGCATTCAGGAGGACTGCATGCGCTTTGCCCGCCAGACCGAAAACCTGGGTCTTGGGCTGGTGCGTGCGCTGCTCACGCTGCTGTCCTTCATTCCGATTTTGTGGCTGTTGTCCAAAGGCATGGCGATCGCCTGGCTGCAGTTTGAGGGTTCGCTGTTTTGGGTGGCGCTGGTCACGGCGCTGGGCGGCACGGTGATTTCGTGGTTTGTAGGCATACGCCTGCCGGGGCTGGAGTACAACAACCAACGCACCGAGGCGGCGCTGCGCAAGGACCTGGTGTTTGCCGAGGACGAGCGCAGCCGCATGCACCTGCCCACGGTGCTGGAGTTGTTCATGGGGGTGCGGCTGAACAATTTCCGGCTGTTCAACCACTATGCTTACTTTCACCTGTGGAGCAATTTGTACAGCCAGATGATGGTGATCTTCCCTTTCCTCTTGATGGGGCCATCGCTGTTCACCGGCTTGATTACTTTGGGGGTGATTCAGCAGGTGAGCAATGCCTTTGGCAAGGTGAACGACGCGTTTTCTTACCTGATCGAGCGTTGGACCGACATCACCGAGCTGCGCTCGATCTACAAGCGTTTGTCGGAGTTTGAAAAGGCCTTGGTCTGAAGTCTTGACCGGCGAGGGTGTGGATCGGGTGGCTCAGATGGCGGCTGCAGCCATGTCGGCTGGCAGCGGATCCAGCGCTGTGAGTGCCTGCAGGGCTTCGGCATCGGTGCGGTAGAGCTTGAGGTGCGGGCCCTCGGTCAACTCACCGGCTCGGCGCAAGGTGGTCTCGACAGGCAGCTTGATGCCGCTGATGTGAAGGCTGATGCCCCGGCTGGTCAGCTGGCGGTGCAACTGGCCAAAGGTTTCCACACCGGTCACGTCGATGCGGTTGATGGGTTGGGCAAACAGGGCCACATGCTTCACCTCGGGGTGCTGGGCCAGGTGGTCGGTGATGGCACGGTCAAAGTCGCTGGCCGCGGCAAAGTCCAGCTCGGCGTCCATGCGCAGCGCATACAACTGAGGCGCCAAGGGCGGCAGTTTCCACAGATGACGGTCGCGCAAGCTGCCGTCGGGGTGCAGGCCCACTTCGATGATGCGCGGATGCAAGCGGGTGTGCAAAAAGTGGCTCAGACCCACCAGCACCCCGATCATCACGCCCCAGTAAATGCGCGGTGCGGTCAACAAGGTCATGGCAAAAGTGATGCCGGCGGTTATGGTTTCGATGCGGCCCACGCGCCAGAGGTTCAAAAACTGGCGGGGCTGAAACAGGTTGAGCACGGCCACAATCACGGCCGCCGACATGACCGAACGCGGCACGAACTGCAGCGCGGGCATGAGCAAGAGCAAAGCCAGCAGCACAAAGCCCACCGAGGCCACCACCGCCCAGCCCGATCGCGCGCCGGCATACAGCATGAGGGCCGAGCGTGAAAACGAGGTGCTGGTGGCAAAGCTGCCCGAAAACGCCGAGGCCAATTTGGCCAGGCCCTGGGCAAAGAGTTCGGTGCTGTCGTCCCAGCGCTTGCCCTCGCTGCGGCATTCGATGCGGGCACTGGCCGCGGTCTCCAAAAAGCTCACCAGCGCAATCACCATGGCAGGCACCCACAGCTGGTTGAGCGTGTCCAGTCCCGGCCACGCTGGCCAATAAAAATCGGGCAGGCCCGAAGGCAGCAAGCCCACCACGGCGCCGTGGTCTTGGTAATCGGTGGCATAGGCCAATGCCGACGCCATGCCCATGACGATCATGATGCCAGGCCAGCGGGGCTTGAAGCGGCGCAGCAACAAAAGAACGACCAGACTGCCCAGCCCAAACCACGCAGGCCAGCCGCTGAGCCACACCGGCCAGCTTTGCACATCCCAGCTCCAGGCTTTGACGCCCAGCAGTCCAGGCACTTGCGAGGCCATGATCAGCAAGGAGGCGGCCTGAGTGAAGCCGGTCATGACCGGGGCGCTGACCAGGTTGATCAGCCAGCCGTAGCTGCCCAGTCCCAGCAGCAGCTGTATGGCCCCCGACAGCATCGACAACCACACCGCCAGCGCCACCCACTCGGGCGAGCCGGGTTCGGCCATGCCCGTGAGCGATGCGGCGATCAGCACGCAGGTCAGGGCCGCAGGCCCTACCGATAAGCGGTTGGCGCTGCCAAACAGCACGGCCAGCAGCGCCGGAATCAGGCAGGCATACAGCCCAGTGACCAGGGGCATGCCCGCCAAGCCCGCATAGGCCACGGCTTGGGGAATCATCACCAGCGCCACGGTCAGACCCGCCAGCACTTCGGTGCGGGCCAGTGGGGCGGTCAGGCGTGGCCAGTGACGAAAACTTGAAAAACGTTGCATCTCAGGCATGCCCGATCTTAGCCGCCAGGGCTTCAGCGCTGGGGCATGTCTTTGACCGAGTAGCCCAAGCTGATGGTGGCGTCTTCAGGAATGGCGGGCACGGTGGCATCCCAGGCTTCCCAGGCCGCGCGCAGGGCCGCCAAGCGCGCGGGTTCATGCGGGGCCAGGTTGGCGCGTTCGCGTTCGTCGGCGGGGATGTTGAACAGGTAGTCGTGGCCGTCCACCCGCAGGTATTTGTAGTCGCCCAGGCGCAGGGCGCGCTGGCCCCGGTGGTTCATGCGCCAGTACAGCGGCCGCTCAAACCGGTGCGTGGCATCGCGCAGCGCGGGCAGCAGGGACACGCCGTCAAAGGGCAAGTCCTCATGGGCCTTGGCACCTGCCAGCTCGACCATGGTGGCCGACCAGTCCATGGTCATGCAGTGCTGGGTGGATGTGCCGCCCGGCGCAATCACCGCGGGCCAGTGCGCGATCCACGGCACGCGGATGCCGCCTTCGGTCAGGTCCATCTTGCCGCCCACCAAGGGCCAGTTGTCGCTGAAACGCTCGCCGCCGTTGTCACTGGTGAAGACGATCAGGGTGTTGTAGAGTTGGCCGGTTTTTTGGAGCGCATCCACCACCCAGCCAATGCCTTCGTCCATGTGGTGGATCATGCGGTGGTAGGTGTGGATGTTGCCACCGTGCAGGTGGAACAGGTTGTCTTTGACCTCGGCTGCCAGCGCATGGTCTTCGCGGGTTTCCCACGGCCAGTGGGGTGCGGTGTAGTGCACGGCGCCCGGAGCCATGCGCTCGACAAAGTCCACAGCCTTGTGCGAGATCAAGTCGGTCAGGTAGCCGTCCTCGTGCTTTTCTTCATCGTTGGTGTAGAGGTCGTGTGTGCCGTTGTTGCTGGCGTGGGTGAAGTAGTCCACCCCGCCCGACATGGGGCCAAAGAATTCTTCGTAGCCCGATTTGATCGGGCCAAAGTGCGGCGGATAGCCCAAATGCCACTTGCCAATCAAGGCCGTGCGGTAGCCGCTGGCCTTGAGCAGTGAGGGCAGCGTGGGGTGCTCCGGCGGCAGGCCCAGCACTTTGCTGCCCTTGCTTTTGCTGTTGATGGGCTCGTCGGCGCCGCCGCGCAGGCGGTACTGGTAGCGCGCCGTCATCAGCGCAAAACGCGTGGGCGAGCACACGGGTGAGTTGGCATAGCCTTGCGTGAACTTCAGGCCGCCAGCGGCCAGTTGGTCGAGCACGGGCGAGACCTTGCCAAACTTCGCGTCGCGGCCGCCGTAGCAGCCCAGGTCGGCAAAGCCGAGGTCGTCGGCCACGATGAAGACGATGTTGGGGCGTGGAGTGTTTGTTGGCGTCATGGGTTCAGTCCAGTTGCACGCCTGTGGCTTTGATGGGTTTTTCCCAGCGGGCCAAGTCCGCGCGCTGTGCCGCTGCCAAATCGTTGGCGTTGGAGCCAATCACCTCGTAGCCGAGTTTGACCATCATGTCTTTCGTGGCCGGATCGCGCGCGATTTTCATCATGGCATTTTCGAGGCGGCTCAGGGCATCGTCTTTCAGGTCGGCGGGTCCGTACATGGCAAACCAAGCCGTGGCGTCCATGTTGATGCCTGACTCCTTGAGTGTGGGCACTTCGGGCACTTGCGGATCGCGCTGGTTGCCCGTGACGGCAATGATGCGAACCTTGCCGTTTCGGTGGAGTTCGGCGGTTTCAGACACCACGTCAAATTTGTAGCCAATGTGGCCCCCCAGCAAAGCGGTGTTGGCCGGTGCGCCGCCCTGGAAAGGGATGTGGTTCAAAGTGATACCCGCCGACTGCTCCAGCAGCACGCCCATGAAGTGCGGCAGGGTGCCTGCGCCGGGCGTGCCATAGTTGGCGCTGGCCGGATCGGTCTTGGCTTTGGCCACCATCTCGGCCACGGTTTTCACATTGCTAGAGGGGCCAGAGACCACACCAAACTGGAAACGGGCGATTTGTGTGATAGGGGTGAAGTCTTTCACCGCGTCGTAGTCAAGCTTTTTATAGACATGCGGGAACAACACCATGGGGCCGCTGGGCAAGATGATCACGGTTTGGCCATCGGGTTTGGCAGCTTTGACCATGTTCAAAGCGATGCGCCCGCCTGCGCCCGGTTTGTTCTCCACCACGATGCTGCCAAAGTCTTCGCGCAGCGCTTGGGCCACCATGCGCGCCAAAATGTCAACCGAGCCACCCGGCGGGAAACCCACCACGATCTTGAGCGGCGGTTTGTCTTGGGCCTGCAAGTTGGGCCAGAGCAGGGTCAGTGCGCAAATGGCCAAGCCCAATGCCCTGCGGGAGAACGCGCTGGCGCGCTTGGGGGTGGGTGTACAAGTGAGGTGGCTGGTGTTCATGAACGTCTCCAAATGGGCTGAGGGGCCTTGCGGCGCTTTGTTGATGAGGCCTGCCCACAATGTAGCGCCCTGACTGACAATTGATCTCACAAGCATTCCCCCTGAAAACCCTGATGCTCCTGTCTCCCTCCCAACGCTTGGCAACGATTGACGACTGGCTTTTGTACCGTTTGAGCCGCTTGTCGGCTGTGGCCGGTGCGATGGTGCTGCGCTTGTGTGAGGGCGGCTATGGCATCACCCGGCGCGAGTGGGCGCTGCTCGCGCAGCTGCACGAAAACGGCAGCTTGCCGCCGTCGGTCTTGGCCCAGCGCATGCGCCGCGATCGGGCCCGCACTTCGCGCAGCTTGACGACTTTGGCGCACAAGCTGCTGTTGCGCACCATCCCCGCGCATGACCGGCGCAGTGCTTTGCTGTCATTGACACCTGCGGGGCGACAAGTCTTCGAGGTTTGGATGCCCCAAATTCAGGCCATCAACAGCCATAGCCACAGCGCTTTGCCCAGCGCTGAGGTGGCGCGTTTCGATGCGGCGCTGGAGCCACTGCAGGCGCGTGCCCAGTCCTTGTTGGACGAGCACAGCCCCGACTTGCCACGCGCCAACCGGCGTCAAGGCCAGCGCGGCAAGGACGCGGCATGACCGCATGGCGGCGCTTTATGCTGGCGCTGGCACTGTCGGTGTGTGGGGCCAGCGCGGCCCAGGCCACCGAGACTTGGCTGGGCTGGGTCAGCTGGGTGATGGACGGCGACACGGTGCTGCTGGTGCGCGAGGGGCAGAGCAAGCCTGTCAAGTTGCGCATCGAGGGCATTGATGCGCCCGAAATCTGTCAAGTCGGCGGTGCCCAGGCACGAGACGCCATGATCCGGTTGGCGCTGCGCAAGCATGTGCAGGTGCAGGCTTTGGGACAAGACAGTTACGGTCGGCAAATTGGGCGTCTGAGCCTAGACGGTGTCGACCTCGGGGCAGAGATGGTGCGTTCGGGCATGGCCTGGGCCTACCGTTTTCGCACGGGCACAGGCCCTTATGCAAGCGCTCAGCGACTGGCGCAACAACAAAAACTGGGGGTGTTTGCCCAAACCCAGAAGCCCATGTCGCCGTCCGTTTTCAGAAATTTCCATGGCCCATGCCATGGTGCAGGCTTGTGAGCTGGCATGTGGCTGTGAAACAGGCTCCGAGTCAAACTTGTGCGGCCGCGCGCCCCGCGCCTTACCAAACTATGGTGAGTCCAGCCCGTCATATCTATGCACGGTAGGTAAGGCTTGAATTCGGAAGGCCCGCATTCAAAACTCCTCTGTATCAGCAAGCATTTTTTTGACAAAATCATTAATAGATAGACGGTTTTTAATGTTTATTTAAATTATCATATTGGCCCGTTGGTGATATTCTTGGACTCAATTCATCTTGAGTCCGATTCATGATCACACTCCAACGCATCAACGAGCAAGGCAGCCAAACCCTGCAACTGGCCGATGCCGCCACCTTGCAGCTCAGATCGGGCGAGAGCCTGGTGTTGGCCCAAGAGGGTGTGACGTTTGCGCGCGACGGCCTGAACCTGATCATCAGCGTGCCCGCATCCGGCCAGTTGCCAGCGCAAAGCATCACGGTGCAGGGGTTTTTCAACGCAGCTGTGGTCGCCCAAGTGCTGCTGCAAGAGCCGGGCGAGCCGGTGCGCATTGTCAATCCGAGCAGCCTGGACGTGCCCCCCTGGCGGCCCAGCGAGGCCAACGCGCCAGCGCCCCTGCCCGAGAACCAGCAAAGCCTGAACC
>NZ_JBIKIL010000064.1:0-21184 GCF_044361645.1 Limnohabitans sp.
AAGGTGACCTCGGTGGCGTAGTCGACGTGGGTGGCCAGGCCCATGAAGCTGCCGGCTTTGGCGCGGGTGGCGCAGTACTCGGGCAAATACCGCCCGGCTTGGCGCATGAGCCAGACGGGGGTGTGGTCGGTGGCCTGGCGCAGGCAGGCGCGCAGGAAGCTGTCGTTTTGCAAGGGGGCGAAGGAGGCGTTCATGACCCCGATTGTGGCAGCGTGTCGGGCGGGTGTCGCATCATGTCACCCGCCCTCAGTTGCTGCGAATACGCACTTGCCAAGCTGCATGACGCCGCGCTCAACGAGCCAACGCACCTGCATCAGAGCGCATGGCCCAGTGTGGATGCCTCAGCGATCACAAAGCAGCCGCTTCGATCTGCACGACCCAGTAAGCGCCGTTTTCTTGCACCGCCTGAAAACGCACCTTTTGTCCCACCTTCAGGCCTTGCAGCTGGGCGGGGTTCTTGACCTGAAACACCATGCTCATGGGCGGCATGTCGAGGTTGGGGATTTCGCCGTGCTTGAGGGCCACCTTGTTGGCCGTTGGGTCGATGCGGCGCACCTCGGCCGTGGCCCAAGGCAAAACCGCCGCACCGTCGCTCACGCGTTGCAGGCCAGCTTGTGGCTTCATGCGAGGCAGACCGGGGTAGTGCTGAAAGCTTTTGCTGGCACCGTCTTTTTGCACCAGCAACACGTCGTAAGCGTCTTTGCGGCCCTTGTATTCAGGACCATCCATGCCTGGGCTGCCAATGGGCATGCCGGGCACCGACAAGCCCAGCGCAGCGGGCCGCTCTTTGAGCAAGCGCTGGATCTCGGCAACGGGCACATGGCCTTCGATGACGTAACCGCCCACGGTGGCGGTGTGGCAAGAGCCCAAGGCCTCGGGCATGCCCAAGCGTTTGCGGGCAGCGGTGTTGCCCACGTCCCGCACCTCGACCTTGAAGCCATTGGCCACAAGGTACTCCACCCAAACTTGGCAGCAGCCGCAGTTGGGGTCTTTCCAGACTTGCACCGTGCTGACTTGCGCCAAGGCGGTGCGTTGAAAACCGGTGAGGGCCAGCACAGCCGCAGCGGCGAGCCATTGGCGTCTGGGCAAGGCATTCAGTCGTGTGTTGTCCATGGTTTGACCCCTTATTGAACTGTGATGCGGCCAATCATGCCCGCTTCAAAGTGGCCTGGAATCAGGCAAGCAAATTCGAAGTTGCCCGCGCGGTTGAAGGTCCAGACGATGTCGCCCTTTTTACCGGGGTCGACATGTGCCATGTAGGGTTCGTCATGCTCCATACCGGGGTGTTTTTTCATCATCTCGGCATGGGCTTTGAGTTCGGTGGGCGTGCCGATCACGATTTCGTGCAGCACTTTACCCGCGTTCACGGCCACCAGGCGCACGGTTTCGCCGAGCTTGACCTGAATCAGATTGGGCGTGAAGCGCATGTTGTCGGTCATGCGGACCTCGATGGTGCGCTGCACTTTTTTGGGGTCACCTGCGATGCCCCAGTCTTTTTGCTCAGCCGGTGCGGCCGCGCCGGTCGGGGCGTGGTGGTTCTTGTGGGCCGAGGGCGAATGCGCTTGCGCCATGGTCGAGCTCAACCAAACGAGGCTGAGCAAACAGGTTTTGATGGTGGTGTTCATGGTAGAGGTCCTGATGTGTCTAGGGTTGTGGTGTAAAGCTTCCGGTATGAGGGTTGCGCAACGAGGCTTGCGGTGTGTTGGGGCTTGGCTCAATGATGAGCATGACCATGGGGTTTGCGCGCAGTGCCAACGCTTGCGCCAGCCTTGGCAGCGGCTGCCGCCGGCGCTTGGGGGGCCACGGCTTGGGGTCCGGTGTACTCAAAGGATTGCGTGCCTGGGGGTTGTTTGTAATCGCCCGGATCGCTGTAATCGCCCCGCTTTTGCTCGGCCCGCACTTTGAGCATGGTGAACATGCCGCCCATCTCGATGGGGCCGTAAGGTCCGGTGCCGGTCATCATGGGGAAGGTGTTCTCGGGCAACTCCATTTCCATCTCGCCCATGTCGGCCATGCCGCGTTCGCCCATGACCATGTAGTCGGGCACGATGTTTTGGATTTTTTGCACCAGGCCCCGGTGGTCCACGCCGATCATGGTGGGCACGTCGTGGCCCATGGCACCCATGGTGTGGTGGCTTTTGTGGCAGTGCATGGCCCAGTCGCCCGGCTCATCGGCGATGAATTCCAGTTGCCGCATTTGGCCCACGGCCACATCGGTGGTGACCTCGGGCCAGCGCGCCGTTTGCGGCACGGGGCCACCGTCGGTGCCGGTCACTTCGAACTCGATGCCGTGGATGTGGATCGGGTGGTTGGTCATGGTCAAGTTGCCCACGCGCACGCGCACCCGGTCGTTCAGGCGCGCCACCAGCGGGGTGATGCCGGGAAACACCCGGCTGTTCCAGCTCCAGATGTTGAAGTCCAGCATGGTGTTGACGTTGGGGGTTTTGGCCCCCGGGGTCACGTCAAAGGCGTTGAGCAAAAAGGCGTAATCGCGGTCCACCTCGGCAATCAGCGGGTGTTGGCCCTTGGGGTGGGTGATCCACAGGCCCATCATGCCCATGGCCATTTGCGTCATCTCGTCGGCGTGTGGGTGGTACATGAAGGTGCCGGGGCGGCGTGCTTCGAATTCATACACAAAGGTTTTGCCCACCGGAATTTGCTTTTGGTTGAGACCACCCACGCCGTCCATGCCGTTGGGCAGGCGTTGGCCGTGCCAGTGGATGGTGGTGTGCTCGGGCAGTTTGTTGGTGACAAAGATGCGCACCTTGTCGCCTTCGACCACCTCGATGGTGGGGCCGGGGCTTTGCCCGTTGTAGCCCCACATGTTGACGACAAAGCCCGGGGCCATTTCGCGCACCACTGGCTCGGCCACCAGATGGAACTCTTTGACGCCGCCCTTCATGCGAAAGGGCAAGGTCCAGCCATTCAGCGTGACCACTGGCTTGTAGGGGCGACCAGCGCCGGTCACACCCGGTGGGGTCCATGGCGCAGCGGTGTCTGGGGTGGTTTGGATGATGGGCTCGGGCAAGCCAGCCAGTGCGCTGCGGTTGACGGCTGTGGCGGCCAGCACGGTGCCTGCGGCGGCGACGGTTGTGTGGAAAAAATCACGGCGTTGCATGGTCAGTGTCCTGCAGAAGTTTGGGAGGCGGTGGCCGATGAGCCACCTTCGAGGTTCAAGTTGCCGGTGTATGGCAGGCCGTTGAGCACGGCTTGCAAGTCGGCCCAGGCCAACCAAGCCTGTGTTTGGGCTTGGTGCAAAGCGTTGGTGCTTTGGATGCGTTGGCGCGCGCTGGCCAGCAAGTCCCAGGTGCTTTTGAGCATGCCGTTGTAGCGCAGCAGGCTGTCTTGCTCCAGCGCCGTGTGCAGGCGCAAAACCTGCACGCGGTTTTGCGTGGCCTGTGTGTGGGCGTGCAGGTAGGCCGCGTGGGCCAGGCGCACATCGGCGTGGATTTGACGCGCCATGGCCTCGGCTTGGACCTTGGCTTGCCATGCGTTTTCGGTGCTGTGGCTCCATGGGGTGTGGGCTGGCAAGCGCGCAGGGGTGATGGGCGTATCGCTCTGCAGACGGGGTGCAGGTGTGGCCTGCAAAGCCGCAGCCATGGTCTGTTGCGCTTGGGCCAAGCTGGCAGGCGTTTGCCCTTGCAGCAGGCGCAGCGCATCGGCTTGCGCGCTGAGCCACTGGGCGTTAGCGGCCAAGGCACGCGAGGCCAGCGCGGCCCCATCAGACTGCGTGGCTTCAGGTAAGGGCGGCAACGGGGGCAAAGCAGGCAAGGTCAGCGCAGAAGGCGGCTTGACGGCGTTGCTGCTGAGGTCTGGTGTTGGGGCTGCGGCAGTGTCGATGGGCTCAGCCAGCAGTTGCCACAACGCCAAATGGGTTTGCAGTGCTTTGAGTTGGGCACTTTGCAGTTGGGCGCGGGCGTCCCACAGCAACAAGGCTTCTTGCAGTTGACGCGCACGGCTCCAGTTGCCAATCTGGGCCATGCGCTCGGCCAAATCAGCGCCAGCTTCTGCCGCCTCAAGGGCGTGGCGTGTGTGGCTGACCGATTGTTGGGCCGATACGGCCTGGATCCACGCGCGCTGCACGCGCAAGACTTGGGTCTGCAGGTCAAAGCGCAAACGCGATTGTTCGGCGCTGCTCATATTGGGGCGTTGCAACCACTGGGGCCGATCGCGCAAGGCCAGCTGCAGGGCTTGGTCCAGGCTGAGGGTGTCCGTGGTCAGGGGCGCGGTTGCCGGGGCAGGCAACTTGGCCGCCTTGTCTTTTTCCCAGCGCAAAATATCAATGTGCCCGCGTAAAAATCGCCCAACGGTGTCGTTCGCTTGGGTCCAAGACGGGGCCGTGGCCTCTGCAGGTGCAGCCGCTGTGACGCTCGGTGCTGGCAAGACCAGCGTGCTGGTTTGATCGCTAAGACCGATTGGGGCGGGTGTTGCGGGGGCGTGGTGCTGGGCTTGTGCCGCACTCAAGCCAGTGAAGAGGGCCAAGCACAGTGCCGCAGACCTGCGCTTGGGTGGGCGTGAGAGGCCCCTGAAGGCCTGAAATGGGGATGGCATGAGAACTCCTGAAAACACAAGGACAGCGCATGACAAGCCTTCGTCAGGCTCTGCCAGGCGCACGAAAAGCCGTGTCTTCAGGAAATGGGCGGTTTGATCAAAGGCGGCCAGGCGTGGCCAAGCTGCGCGGCCAGCGGCGTGGTGGCCAAGACGTGCAGCGCTGTGCCAGACCAACGCAGATCGCTCACCGGCAAACCTGCGCCCAGGTGACAGACCGAGCAAGCCATACAGCCCGGACCTTCTTCACAAGATGGGGCATCCGTGTCTGTGGATGCAATGGGGCCGTGTTGCGCATGGGCGGACTTTTGCTCGGGTGTGGCATGGGGGCTGTGGCCCAGATGCGGTGAGGCGGCATGCGCATCCAGATGCGTGGTTTTGAGCGGCGGCTTGTTCGCTGGTGTGTGCGAGTGGCACGCCACCCCAACGGCTGCTGACTGCAAAGGCACTGGCAAGTTCACAGGCAAGTTCACAGGCATAAGGGCACCTGCCCACAAGCGCAGGGGCAGCAGCACCAACAAAATCCAAATGGGCCATTTGCGCATTTTTGTATGATAACCAGATTGGCTTGCTGGGGCTGGGGCAGAGGTCTTGCGCGGCTTGCAAGCCCATGGTGGGCGGCCTTGACCACCCCCATGGGTGGTGCCCACAGCTTTATGGTGATGCGCGAACAGGCTGGGTTTGCCTACAAAATCAGCGATGACTGGCAGCCCGCTCACGAACGCAGCCTGCGCTGGGACGAGCCCTCAGCGGGCACAGCTTGCCCTCTGTCTACACAGACGGCCCTTGTTGGCTGCCCAGCACGCTGCCACAGCGCTTTGGGCATCTGCCGACAAGCTCTGTTGCGCTGGATGCGGCACACGCCATCTGCCGGTTTGAATTCAAACCACTTTGATCTTGGCCGCTGCCTCGCGCGCTCGCTGCAAAGCGTTTGGGCCACGGGCGAGGGCCACCGCCATGCGGCGAAACGGTCGGGTGCTGGGTTTTCCAAAAATGCGCACATCCACATCGGGCTCGCTGAGGGCCGCTTGCAGGCCTGTGTAGCTGGGGTTTGTGCCCTCATGGTCCGCGAGCACCACAGCGCTGGCACCCTCCACACCATCGATGCGGGGAATGGGCAGGCCCAATATGGCACGCGCATGCAGATCGAACTCGCTCAGGTTTTGGCTGACCAAGGTGCACATGCCGGTGTCATGCGGCCGAGGGCTGAGTTCGCTGAAAATCACCTCGTCTTTTGTGACGAAAAACTCCACCCCAAACAGGCCTGCGCCGCCCAAATCGGTGGTGACTTTTTGGGCCATGTCTTGCGCAGCTTTCAGGTGCTCGGGTGTCATGCTCTGGGGTTGCCAGCTGTACTGGTAGTCGCCACGCTCTTGCACATGGCCAATGGGCGCGCAAAACAGCGTGGGCCCCTTGCGCTGGCGCACCGTGAGCAGTGTGATTTCAAATTCAAAATGGATGAACTCTTCAACAATGAGCTTTTGCCGGTCGCCGCGCATGCCAGCGCAGGCGAAGTCCCAGCTGGCTTGCACGTCGGCAGCGGTCTTGGCGACGCTTTGGCCTTTGCCCGAAGAGCTCATCACCGGTTTGATGACGACCGGAAAACCGATGTCCTTGGCCCGTGCCAACAGATCGGCGGCCGAGTCGGCGTAACTGAATTTCGCTGTGCGCACACCCAGACCCACGGCCACGTCGCGGATGCGGTCGCGGTTCATGGTCAGGTTGGCCGCTCGGGCACTGGGGATCACTTCGAAGCCTTCTTTTTCAACCTCCAGCAAGACCTCGGTGCGGATGGCCTCGATCTCGGGGACGATCAAGTCGGGTTGGTGCCGCGCAATGGCCGCTCGCAGCGCCGTTTCATCGAGCATGTTGAACACTTCCAACGCGTCGGCCACTTGCATCGCGGGCGCACCCGCATAGCTGTCACAGGCGATGACGTGGCAGCCCAAACGTTTGGCGCTGATGACGAATTCTTTGCCCAGCTCACCGGAGCCCAAAAGGAGGATTTTTTTCATGCCCAAGCCTTTTGCAAGTCTGCATAAATGGCCTGCATTTGTGCGGCCGTCAGGCGGTTGCCATGTTGGCTGACCACGGCGGCTGCTGCGCGGTTGGCCAGCGCCGCCGATTGGGCCAGCGTGTGGCCATGGGTGATGCCGTACAAAAAGCTGCCCGCAAACATGTCCCCTGCGCCATTCGTGTCCACGGCTTGCGTCGGCACAGCGGGCACCTCGGTGCGCTGCCCCCCTTGCACCACGATGCAGCCTTGAGGGCCCCGTGTCAGGCAAAGCGTGGTGGCCAAAGCCGACAGTTGGCCGATGATGGCGTCCAAGTCGTGCGTACCGCACCAGGTTTGTGCTTCTTCTTCGTTGACAAACAGGTAGTTCAGCGCCTTGCCGATCATGGCTTCTAAGCCAGGTCGGCAGAAATTGATCATGCTCACATCGCTCAGGGTCAAGGCGGTTTGCACCTGGTGTTCGGTGGCGATTTGGCGGCCTTGAATGGCGGCCGCAAGCCCGGTGGGCGAGGCGGCCAGGTAGCCCTCCATGTAGTAAATACGGGCATGGGCGATGGCTTGCGGCTGCAGGGCACTGGCATCGAGTTGCGCGGTGGCACCCAAAAATGTGCACATGCTGCGCTCGGCATCGGGTGTGACCAGCACCATGCAACTGCCAGTTTGACCTTCGGCGGGGCGGTTGTGCGTCAAATTGGTGGCCACGCCGTTGCTTTGCAGGTCTTGCGTGTAAAACGCCCCCAATTCATCGTTGGCCACGCGGCAAGAATAAAAGGCCTTGCCGCCCAATTGCGCCAGTGCCACCACCGTATTGCCGGCCGAACCACCGCCTGTGCGGCGCGCGTGCAAGCCCTGCACATGGCTGAGCAGTGCGGCGCGTTGAGGCGTGTCAATCAGGGTCATGTGGCGCTTGCTCACGCCCATCGCGCTGAGCAGCTCGTCAGAAACTTCGTATTCGGTGTCGACCAAGGCATTGCCAATGGCGTAGAGGTGGTATTGGGGCATGGGGCTAAGTTTGCAGAGCGAAAAGCAAGAGTTTAGCGGTTGAACACCGGCTTGTTTTAGCCCAGGGGGGCGAGGTCAAAGTTCAGCGACTGCACCAAGTCATTGCGCCGACCAACCCCTTGGTAGGCGATGCCCATTTCTGCCAAGGCTTGGGGGTTGTAGAGGTTTCTGCCGTCCAAAATATAGGGCACACGCATGCATGACTTGATGGCCTCGAAATCGGGGTTGTGAAAAATTTTCCACTCGGTCAAGACCATCAAGGCATCGGCCGATGCCAGCGCGTCCATGTCGGACTCGGCCAAATGCAAGCGGCTGAGCAACTGCGTGTCGTGTGCCAAATCTTGTGCGATGGCCTGCAAGGCCTGCTGACCGGCCACCGGGTCAAATGCGCAAACTTGGGCACCTCGCCGCAGCAACTGGGCAATCACCACGCGGCTGGGCGCTTCGCGGATGTCGTCGGTGTTGGGCTTGAAGGCCAAGCCCCAAACTGCAATTTTTCGGCCACTCAAATCGGCACCCATGCGCTCGGTCAAGCGCTCCACCAAAATGGTTTTTTGGCGTTCGTTGACTTGCTCTGTGGCACCCACCACCGCCATGCTGTGGCCATGCGCTTGCGCCGTGCTCAACAGCGCTTGTGTGTCTTTGGGAAAGCAGCTGCCCCCATAACCACAGCCCGCGTACAAAAAGCTGTAGCCGATGCGGCTGTCTGCCCCAATGCCCCGCCGAATGTGGTCCACATCGGCCCCCAAAGCATCGGCCAAATTGGCCATCTCGTTCATGAATGAAATGCGTGCGGCCAACATGGCATTGGCGGCGTACTTGGTCAGCTCGGCGCTGCGCACATCCATCCACACGGTGCGGGCATGGTGGCGGTTGAAGCTGGCGTACAAATCGCCCATCATGCGCTGGCTGCGCGCGTGGTGCGGCCCCGCATCGACACCCACCACGATGCGGTCGGGGCGCATGAAATCGTCGATGGCCGCACCTTCTTTGAGGAACTCGGGGTTGGACACCACATCAAAGCCATCGGGCACCATGCCGCGTTGTTGCAACTCATGGGTGATTGCCGCACGCACCTTGTCGGCCGTGCCCACCGGCACGGTCGATTTGTTGACCACCAGTTTGAAACTTTTCAGATGACGCCCAATCGACGACGCCACCGACAACACATGGCCCAAATCGGCAGAGCCGTCTTCGGCAGGTGGCGTGCCCACCGCGATGAACAAGACATCGCCATGCGCCACTGCATCGCTGGCATCGCTGGTAAAGCGGATGCGCCCGTCTGCCCGGTTACGGCCGAGCAAATCCTGCAGACCCGGCTCGTAAATCGGCACATGGCCTTCTTGCAGTGCACGGATTTTGTCTTCGTCCTTGTCCATGCACACCACTTTGAAACCCAGGTCCGACAAGCATGCGCCTGTGACCAAACCCACATAACCCGAACCCATGACCGTGACGCGCATTGCATTTCTCCAAAAGCTGCACACATGGTCGACGCTGCACATGAATCGGGCGTGTCACTGGTGTGAAGAAATCGCGACAAAGTCGGCAAGTGCGGCAACACAAAAAAAAGCCGCCCTCTCACGAGGGCGGCAAAACCTTAAAAAAACTAAGCAAGTCAGATTAAAACTTGTACTTCACGCCCACCTCAAGGACATCGCCTTCTTTTTTGGCTTTGTCGGCTTTGAGCACATCAAAGAAAAACGTCATATTTTTAAATGGCTTGTAACCCAGGCCCAAGGACATTTCGGTGCGCTTGTCTTGGCCGGTTTCTTCGAGGTTCTGCAAAGCCAGGCCCACATCGAACTGGCCCATCTTGTATTTCATGCCAGCACCCAGGATGTCGATGGCGTCGCCATTGAGTTTGTCTTGCTTGGCCACCAAACCCATAAAGCTCAGATTGCCCATGTTGTACTTGGCCGAAGCGGCCGTGGTTTTTTCGTTGGTGACGGCAGCACCCGATGAGGAGAACTTGTTCAAGTTGGCCATGCCCACCGCCAAGCTCAAAGCACCGATCTTGTACATGCCAGTGACACCAACACCTGTGCCGGTTTTGGTTTTGTCGGCTGAGCTGGTGGCGCGGCTGGCTTCGACAGCCAAGGTCACGGGACCCAAGGGCTTGATCCACTGCAGGCGGCGGCCATCGTTGTCTGAAGCAGCCTCCGCCAGATAGGCACTGTCGCCATTGCCAGTGGCCAAAATTTCGATCACGTTGTCTTCAAAGTAGCTGTCAAATTGACCCACCGAAAACCGGCCCATGGACTTGCTGTTGATGCCCACGCGCACATCGTCTGTCAGCACCGCACCGTTGTCGCCAATCGGGTCGTAGTCGATTTCGATTTCACCAAACACGGTCACATCGGCTGAGACCACGTGGTCGGCCTTGATTTCGATTTGGTTCAAACCCTTGCCGGTGAACGCGGTGTTGCTCACACCTTTGTTTGTTTTGACATCTTGGTGGTATGCGCCGACTTCGACGTTGACCTGAAATTTGGTGTCTTTGTTGACCTGAAACTCAGCTGCGAAAGCTGGAGTGGCCATGGCTGCAGAAAGGGCCAAAAAAAGTGCAGATTTTTTCATCATGACGGGTGTCCATTGGAAAGTTAATAAATTGCCGAGGTGCGATCAACTCAACAATTGGCATGTTCTTCCCAAGGTATTTCAAGACGATGAAGGTTTTATTAAGATTCAAAGTTAGGTTGATTTTTGACCCGCGCAATCTCTAAATTGACCAAATTAAATAAGTTGCGTTTCCGGCAAAACCACGCGACTCGCGGGCAAGCACAGCTTGAAGGTCGAGCCCTGACCCAGCACACTTTCAATGCGCAACTCACCACCATGGCGCTGCATGACGTGTTTGGTGATCGCCAAGCCCAAGCCTGTGCCGCCGGTTTCTCTGGAGCGGCTGCGGTCCACGCGGTAAAAACGTTCAGACAAGCGTGGCACGTGCTCAGCCGCAATGCCAGGGCCCGTGTCTTTGACCGCGAACACGATGCCCTCGGGCACCAATCGCCATTCCATTTCAATCACGCCACCCAAAGGGGTGTAGCGGATGGCGTTGTGCACCAAGTTAGAGGCCGCACTCATCAGCTCGGAGTGCACGCCCAACAAATCAACATCGGGCACAGGCGACAGCAACAAGCGGTGTGCAGGCTCTTGGGCTTTGCTGGCCATGACCTCGGACAGCGCTTGGCCATCGGCGTACACCTGTGACATCAAATCGCTCAAAGAAATTTTTTCTTGGTCACCCACCAAATGCTTGCCCTCCAGTTGCGACAGGGTCAACAAATCGGCCACCAAGGATTGCATGCGATCGGACTGCACCGACATCAGCTCCAGATACTGCTGCACCTCTTGGGCAGTCAAAGGCACCGACTGCAAGGTCTCCACAAAGCCGCTGAGCACGGTCAAAGGGGTGCGGATTTCGTGCGACACATTGGCCACAAAATCGCGCCGCATCGCCTCGGCTTGCGCCAATGCCGTGATGTCACGGGTCAAGAGCAGCAAACGCCCCTCGCCATAAGCGTGCAACTGAACCGAGAGTTTTTGCGCATGCAAGGACGGGTGAGAGCGGCCCTCCAAAATCACATCGCTGGGGTGTTGGTCTTGCGCAAAGTAGCGCGCAAAAACAGGGTCACGCACCATGTGCACAATGTGCTGCATATGGTCTCTCTGCGCGTCCAGCCCCAAATGGGCGGCGGCCGTGTCGTTGCACCAGTCTATGCGGGCTTTCTCGTCGAGCAAGACGACACCATTGGGCGAGGCCTGCAAGGCCGACAAAAAATCTTGTAAACGCTTTTGGTGCACGAACGCACGTTTTTCGAGTTGTTTGAATTTGCGCTGCACGCGCACAGCCATGTCCAGCCAAATGCCCTGCCAGGGCGGATCGCCTTGCCACTGCGACGAATTCAGCCAGCGGTCAAGGCGCTCGACCTTCCAGACCAACATCAAGGCATAAACCATCAGCGCCAACAATGCCGCCAAACTGGCCCCCAGCCCTCCCCCCAGCAACCAGCCCGGCAAGCCCACAAAGCCCACCCAAAAAAACAGTTCCACCAGTGCTAAAAACATGCGTCAAGAAAACTCAGGCCATGGGCACGTGGGTGAAACGGTAACCCGCACCCCGCACGGTTTCAATCATCGTGCCAGCTTCGCACAAAGACTCACGCAGGCGTTTGACATGCACATCCACCGTGCGCTCTTCGATGTACACATGGTCACCCCACACCTTGTCGAGCAAGGCGCCACGGCTGTGCACCCGCTCAGGGTGGCGCATCAAATAGTGCAACAACTTGAACTCGGTCGGCCCCACCTTCAAGGGTTTGTCGGCCAAAACCACGCGGTGCGTATCGGCATCGAGTTGCAAATCACCCAACTTGACCACCCCACCCGAAGCCTCTGGCACCCGGCGGCGCAACACCGCGCGGATGCGGGCCAGCAGCTCACGCGGAGAAAAAGGCTTGACGATGTAATCGTCAGCACCTGCATCCAAGCCCGCCACACGGTCGGGCTCATCGCCACGTGCTGTGAGCATCAAGATGGGGACGGCCTTGGTGCGCGCGGCAGCACGCCATTTGCGGGCCAACGCCAGGCCACTTTCGCCGGGCAGCATCCAGTCGAGCAAAATCGCGTCGGGCAGGATTTCGTCGAGCTCGCGCTGCGCGGTTTCGGCATCGATGGTCCAGACCGGCTGAAAACCGTTGTGCCGCAGATTGACCGCGATCAGCTCGGCAATGGCGGGCTCGTCCTCAACAATCAAAATGCGGGGTACGGTTCTCATTGCACGGCTTTTTCAATCTCTGTCAAAGCGGTGTGGCGCACGTCGGCACCTTTGACCACATAAATCACAAACTCGGCGATGTTTTTGGCGTGGTCGCCAATGCGCTCAATGGCTTTGGCCACGAACAGCAAATCAAGGCTGGCCGAAATGGTGCGAGGGTCTTCCATCATGTAGGTGACCAGCTTGCGCACAAAGCCGTTGAACTCGGCGTCGATCAGGTCATCTTCTTTCAAGATCACCAAGGCCGTGTTGACATCCAAACGCGCAAAAGAATCGAGCGACTTGCGCAGCAAACCGGTGGCCAAATCGGCCGCCACACGCAACTCGGAAGAAGGCAGGTTGCGAGGCGTGCCCTGCTCCAAAATCAATTTGACCATGCGCGCGATGCGCTCGGCCTCGTCGCCTGCACGCTCCAAGTTGCCGGTGATTTTGGAGATGGCCATCAACAGGCGCAAATCGCGGGCAGTAGGCTGACGGCGGGCAATGATGGAGGCCAACTCACGGTCGATTTCGACCTCCAGTGCATTGACCTGCTTTTCGGTGGCCACCACCTGTTCGGCCACCTCGGCGCTGAACTGGGCCAAGGCATACACCGCGTGGCGGGTTTGCGACTCGACCAAACCACCCAACTCCAGCACGCGGGAGGAGACACCTGTGAGTTCGGCGTCGAATTGGCTTGAAATGTGTTTGTCCATGTGTCTCTCCTGTTCAGCCAAAGCGGCCGGTGATGTAGTCTTCGGTCTCTTGTTTGGCGGGTTTCATGAATATTTGCTCGGTCACACCGAACTCCACCAATTCGCCCAAATACATGTAGGCGGTGAAGTCGGAGACCCGAGCCGCTTGCTGCATGTTATGGGTCACGATGGCCACGGTGTATTCTTTTTTCAACTCGCTGACCAACTCTTCGACCTTGGCGGTCGAGATCGGGTCCAAAGCCGATGTGGGCTCGTCCAGCAAGATGACCTTGGGCTTGACCGCCACAGTGCGGGCAATGCACAGACGCTGCTGCTGACCACCCGAGAGCGACAGTCCGCTCTGGCCCAGTTTGTCCTTGACTTCGTTCCAGATGGCGGCCTTAGTCAAAGCCGACTCCACGCGCTCGTCCATGTCGCTGCGGCTGAGGTTTTCATACAAGCGAATACCGAAGGCGATGTTGTCGTAAATCGACATGGGAAATGGCGTGGGCTTTTGGAACACCATGCCGATTTGGGCACGCAGCAAGTTCAGGTCTTGGCCTTTGTCCAGGATGTTCTGACCGTAAAAGTTGATCTGGCCCTCCGCACGCTGGCCGGGGTACAGGCTGTACATGCGGTTGAGCGTGCGCAGCAAGGTGGATTTGCCGCAACCGGATGGACCAATGAAGGCCGTCACGCGGTGCTCTGCGATGTCGAGGTTGACGTTTTTCAGGCCTTTGAATTTGCCGTAGTAAAAGTCCAGCTTACGCACTTCAAGCGCGTTTTGGGTCGGTGTCTTGTCAGGCATGAGAATTCCTGTGAATGCAAAGAGAAAAAGCAGCGGTATTCGGAACCGTCAGCCTCAGGCTGACTGTTTGTCCCTGAAAAACACGCGGGCCAAGATGTTCAAAACCAGAACCGTCAAGGTGATCAAGAGTGCGCCACCCCAAGCCAGGCGAATCCAGTTGTCGTAAGGACTCATGGCAAACTGGAAAATCACCACCGGCAAATTCGCCATGGGCTTGCTCATGTCATCGTTGTAGAACTGGTTGCTCAACGCGGTGAACAACAAAGGCGCTGTCTCACCGCTGATGCGGGCAATGGCCAGCAAAACACCGGTGATCACACCGCTTTTGGCAGCGCGCAGCGTCACCGACAGCGACACCTTCCAGCGCGGTGCACCCAGGGCAAAAGCCGCCTCGCGCAAGCTGCCAGGCACCAGGCGGAGCATGTTTTCAGTGGTTCGCATCACCACAGGCACAGCAATCAGCGTCAGCGCCAGGCTGCCTGCGTAACCAGAAAACCCGCCCAAGGTGGCCACGGCGATCGCATACACAAACAAACCAATCACGATTGACGGTGCGGACAACATGATGTCGGTCACGAAACGGGTGAGCTCAGCGGTTTTGCTTTGATCGCCGTATTCGGTGAGGTAAATGCCTGCCAAAATGCCCACAGGTGTGGCGACCAAAACCGACAAGCCAACCATCATCAAACTGCCCACGATGGCATTGCGCAAGCCCCCGCCCTCGGTGCCTGGCGCAGGCGTGTCCTTGGTCAAGATGTTCCAGTCCAACGCTGCAAAACCGTTGGTGAACAAGACCACCAATATCCACAGCAACACGGCCAAACCCAAAGCCATGGCCAACATGGAGGTGACCATGCCCCAGGCATTGGCCAGGCGGCGCCTGCGGTACAGCGCGTGATTCATGTTCATCGCCATGTCAGAACCCCTTGGCTTTTTCAGCCCGATTGATCAATATTTTGGCCAAGGCCAACACCACGAATGTGATTGCAAAAAGCAAGAAGCCGAGCGCGAACAATGAAGAAATATGGAAGTCATCGGCCTCACCGAATTCGTTGGCCAAGGTCGAAGCGATCGACGTGCCTGGCGAAAACAGCGAGGTAGGCATGCGGTTGGCATTGCCAATCACAAAGGTCACCGCCATGGTCTCACCCAAGGCGCGGCCCAGGCCCAACATGATGCCGCCAATGACCCCTTTTTGGGTGTATGGCAGCACGATCTTGCGCACCACTTCCCAAGTGGTGCAACCCAAGCCATAGGCCGACTCGCGCAAGATGGGGGGCGTGATTTCGAACACGTCGCGCATCACCGCGGCCACAAAAGGCAAGACCATGAAGGCCAACACAATGCCGGCCGCCAAAATGCCCATGCCGTTGGGGGCGCCACCAAACAGGAAGCCGATCAGGGGCATGCCGCCCAGCAGATCGCGCAGCGGCACCTGGATGTAATCGGCAAACAAGGGCGCAAACACAAACAGACCAAACATGCCGTAAATGATGGAGGGCACAGCCGCCAACAACTCAATGGCCGTGCCCAAAGGGCGACGCAACCAGACGGGGCAGGTCTCGGTCAGGAACACGGCAATGCCAAAAGCCAAAGGTACCGCCACCAGCATGGCGATGCCCGCACTGGCCATGGTGCCCACGATGGCAATGGCCGCACCAAACTCTTCGTTGATGATGTCCCACTCAACGTACCAAATGAAACGCGCACCGAACTTGGCAAAAGTGGGCCAAGCGTTGATGAACAAAGACACGATGATCCCAGCCAAGGCCAGCAAAACCAAAAAAGAGAACAACTGCGTCAGGCGGTGAAACAACACGTCTTGCAGCCGCTGGCGCTTGACAACAGCCAACATCTGGCTGTGGCTGTCCGCGCTGGAGAGGGGGGTTTGCATGTCTTGACCCATCAAACAAAGAGCATCAAATTAAACAAGAAATCCGTCGGTCGCTGAACAACAACCGACGGATGACAGACCAGGGCCTGGATTACTTCTGGATTTGTGACCAGACTTTAGAACGGATGTCGTTGGTCAGGCTGTCGGGCAATGCCACGTAGTCGAGTTCTGAAGCCATTTTCTTGCCGTTCTTGAAAGACCAGTCGAAGAACTTCAAGACTTCAGCAGAAGCCGCTTTGTCGGCTGGGTTCTTGTACATCAAGATGAAAGAGGCGGTGCTGATGGGCCAGCTGTCGTTGCCCTTGGCATTGACCATGGACACACCCATGCCAGGCACGCTGAACCAGTCAGCACCAGCAGCGGCACCCGCAAAGGCCTCTTCGCTTGGGTTGACGAACTTGCCGTTGGCGTTTTGCAACTGCATGAAGTTCATGTTGTTCTTTTTCACGTAGGCGTATTCCACATAACCCACAGAACCCTTGACACGGTTCACGTTGGCTGCAACACCTTCGTTGCCCTTGCCACCCACGGAGGTTGGTGCTGGCCACTTGACTGCAGCGCCCTTGCCCACGGTGTCTGCCCAGTCTTTGCTGACAGCGGCCAGGTAATCGGTGAAGTTGAAGGTCGTGCCCGAACCGTCGGCGCGGTGCACCACGGTGATGGTTTCATTGGGCAGAGTCTTGCCAGGATTCAAAGCAAGCAGCTTGGCATCGTTCCATTTGCTGATTTTGCCCATGAACATTTCAGCCAGTCACGCGCAATTCGCCAGGCTTGAAACCGTCCAAATTGAGCACAGGCACCGTGCCGCCAATAATGGCTGGGAACTGGACCATACCGTCTTTGTCAAGGTCAGCGCCGCCCACAGGGGCGTCAGAGGCACCGAAAGTCACGGTCTTGGCGCGGATCTGCTTGAGGCCACCGGAAGAACCGATGGACTGGTAGTTCATGCCCGTGCCAGTCTCTTTTTTGTAGGCTTCAGCCCACTTGGCATAGATCGGGAAGGGGAAAGTCGCGCCGGCGCCGGTGATGTCGGCGGCAAAGCTGGCTGCTGCAACAGCGCTCAGGCCGATGGCTGCCACGAAGGATTTCAATTTCAACATTTAAGCTCCTGGTTCAGGGGTGTGAATCTAAAGCCACCTAGGGTTTTCCTAGGGACTGCGTTGACTTTAACGCTTGAATGTGACAGTAATGTGTCAAAAATCTGCTGCAGATGGTAACAGCCAAGCCTGTTTATGCGGCCCATTTTTCGATGACAGGCGCACAGGAAACCGGTAAAAAATGCCTTGGGGTTCATTTGCATGGCAACCGAGGCAGTTGACAGTCATCGCTTTCAGTTGCTTGTCATCGCGGGCTGCAAGGTGACAAACCAGAATGAGAAATGGATGGCCGCGCTGCGCTCGCCATAACGGATATGGGATGGCTGCGCTCGGCATGACGTGTATGGAGGGTTGCGCTCGGCATGACTTGTATGGATGGCCGCGCTCGGCATGACGTGTATGGAGGGCTGCGCTCGCCACGACGGATATGAGGTGAAGCCATGAGCCCCAATCTGTCATCGCGAGGCACGAAGCGATCCATGCTCGTTCACGCTTTGCGCTCGCCTCAAAGGGGATGGATGGCCGCGCTGCGCTCGCCATGACGGATAGGGAGGGCTATCCTCGCCACGACGGATATGGATGGCTGAGGGAATGGATGGCCGCGCTGCGCTCGCCATGACGTGTGTGGATGGCCGCGCTGCGCTCGCCATGACGTGTGTGGATGGCCGCGCTGCGCTCGCCATGACGTGTGTAGATGGCCGCGCTGCGCTCGCCATGACGGATATTGGATGGCTGCGCTCGCCATGACGGGAATGCATGGCCCAGGCCCAGAACCAGCAGGGCTGAGCTGCTCATGCACAGCGCTTGGTGTGCATGAGCCAAGGGGCACGCGGCCCCTTTGAAAGCCTCAGTCAGCCAACACCGTGTCGCTGCGCAGGGCTGTGTTTTGAATGCGGGTGTCCTGCGCGGCAGCGGTGTCAGCGGCGGCAAAGGCGGTGCTGCCAAACCGGCTCTTCATGTACTTCATGAAGGCGTCTTGCTCGCTGCCCAAAACAGCCGTGGCCGTGCTGGCTTCACCCCCTGCTGTGCTTGGCGTCAAGCTTTCATCGAGCTTGACCAAATTGACAAAATCAGCTGTAGCGGGGAAGGGGTAGCCATCACCCCCGCCGATGTCATCGGTGCTGCCTCTGGCCAAAAAGTTGAGCGTGACCATACGGAATGTGCGCAGCGGATCACCCACCAACAGGCCATTGGAGACCACCACATCGCTGCCCACTTTGAGTGAGCGGATGCGCTCACCGGCGGTGGTCACGGCAAAGTTGGTCAGCACCTGCGCTGTTTTGCTGGGATCGTAGCTGAACGACATGCCGCCCACTTGGGGAAAGCGCCCTTGGCTGCCCAGGCTGGCCACACCGTGCTCCAGCAAGGACTTGAGTTGCGCCGCCGTGACATCAAAGGTCCAGAGCTTGTTGTTGAACTTCAAAGCGGTCTCGATGGCCAACTGCGACACCTCGCCGGTTTGGCGATTCACCTCGGGGTTGCCCTTGGGTGGGCTCAAAGTCAGCGCCGACGTGGAGCCCGCCTGCAGCAGCACTTCGCCGATTTCAGCGCGAATGCCACCACCGTTTTTCAAGGCAATTTGCACCGTGGGGTCGAGCAACTGGGCATACCACAAATTGGCGTCGGCGGTCAGGTTGCCAAAGTTGGTTTCCTCGTTGCGCACAGCGGCGCGGCGACCTTCCAAAAACACGCTGGTGCTGCCAAAAACGGCACCGTCTTTGGCCTTCAACACGGCTTGTATGGCGTCTCTGATTTGGCTCACCACAGCCGAGGCGCTCACGCCTCCAGCACTGTCGTCGCTCTCACTGGTGGCCCAAGCGCCCGACAGGCGGTCGTTGAAACGCTCAGGAACCAACACGCCCTTGGCGTCGAACGGGGCCATGAAACGGCCCAAGTACTTGTAGTCAGCGTCCACGTTGACCACCACCGTGGGCTGGCCAGCAGCATCCACCGTGAGGAAGGGGTAAGTGCCGGCCGATTTGTCGCCTGTGCGCAGCACATCGTTGGCATCTGAGAGCAAGGTGTTGGAACCCCCGGCAACAATGATGTCCACGTTTTTCAGCCGTGTGGCCAAGGCTTTTTCAACCGCCAAGCTTTGCATGTGCGCCAGCAAGACCACTTTGTTGATGCCAGCGGCGGTCATCTCGTCCACGCCCTTTTGAATCACCGCGGCCAAAGCCGGCACATCGACTTCGCTGCCGTTCAAAACAGGGGCAAATTGCAAGTCGCCCGGGTTGGTGATGGTGGCAAAAACCGGCGAACCGGCAGCGATCACGCCCACCGTTTCACGGCCCACGGTCACTTGGGTCCAGCCGGACAGTTTGCCCGCTTGATCAGCCGCATTGCCGCCGTTGGCCACGGCCAAAGGTGAGGTTTGGCTGTCTTTTGAAAAATCCACGTTGTAGGACAAATAGGGGAAAGCGGCACCCACCCAGCGCGTGGCATCTGTGGCCAGGCCTTCGGGCTTGATCAAGTCGGCAAACTCTTTGGTGCCCCCGTCCAAGTCGTGGTTGCCAATCGCAGAGGCGTGGATACCCATGGCGTTCAAAAAAGCGATGTCGGCGCGGCCCACGTTGGCCCGGCCCAAAAGCGATGCCAAGCTCGGGTCGTAAGCGGCGTTGTAACGGGGACCGGGAATGAAGTTATCCCCCGAACTCACGGTCAGGGTTTGCTGGGGGTACTGCGCCCGAAATTTGGCGATCAGACCCGACATGTTGGCCACGCTTTTGAGTGCGGTGCTGTCTGAACCATCGGCATCCGACAAATGCAGCAGCTGCAAAGTGAAGTCGGCTTTGGGCACACCACCACCACACGCGGTGAGCACCAGCGCAGCGGCCACAGAGGCGATTGAAGACATCAGGATTCTTCGGTTAACGAGCTGTTTCATAGAAGACTTTCGGGGTTGAAAAAGACCCTCTAAAGCTAATCTGGCCGCGTGACAAGCACACGAAAAATCGATGTCAAAGCTGTGAAATGGCCTTGAAAAATAGCGCTCGGGTTTTGTGCGTTGCCCAATACACCCAATCTTCACAAATGTTTCACGCGCACTTCATGCAATTGGGAGAAATTCAATTGTTGATTTTTTTAATTTTTTCAATTGGAGCCAACTTTGACCACCGCCATGCACCCCGATGCCTCCGCCGTTACCCCCCCGCCCCGAGCACCCAGCGACCGCGCAACACCAGGTGCCTTCGCGCCGGGAATTTGTGATCAAAATTGCCAGCGTCAGCGCTTTGCTGGCGACTGGCGCAGGCTTGTCGGCCTGTGGCGGTGCAGACAGCCCCCAAGCGGCGTTCGCCTACGGCGTTGCAAGCGGCGACCCTTTGTCGGACCGCGTGGTGCTGTGGACCCACGCCCGCTTTGCCGAGCTTGATTTGGACGTGCCATTGACCTACCAAGTGGCCACCGATGCGGCTTTCACACAAGTGGTCAGCGAAGGAGCGGTTCGGGCCACTGCAGCCACGGCTTACACCGCCAAGGCAGACGCCACCGGCTTGCAAGCGGGCACGGCTTACTTTTACAGGTTCAAGCAAGGCGGCAACCTGTCCCCCGTGGGCCGTACCCGCACCTTGCCGCTGAGCACCACGAGCTTGAAGCTGGCGGTGATGAGCTGCGCCAACTACCCTGCTGGTTTTTTCAATGTGTACGCCGAGGTGGCCAAAAGTGATGCGGAATTGACCCTGCACCTGGGTGACTACATTTACGAATATGGCAGCAATGGTTACGCCTCGGCCGACGCAGCCGCTTTGGACCGGGTGTCTTTGCCTGCCCATGAGCTGCTCACGCTGGCCGATTACCGAACACGCCACGCCCAATACAAAAGTGACCCGGACAGCAAAAACCTGCACGCTTTGAAACCCATGATTGCGATGTGGGACGACCACGAAGGCGCCAACGACGCCTACACCGATGGCGCAGAAAACCATGACCCGGCCACCGAAGGCGCGTGGAGGGCGCGCTGCGCTCGCCATGACGTGTGTGGATGGCTGCGCTCGCCATGACAGGAAATAGGTGAAGCCATGAGCCCCGATCTGTCATCGCGAGGCACGAAGCGATCCATGCTCGCTCACGCTTTACGCTCGCCTCAAAGGGGATGGATGGCCACGCTGCGCTCGCCATGACGGATATGGAGGGCTGCGCTCGCCATGACGGATATGGATGGCCTCCCTCGGCATGACTTGTATGGATGGCCGCGCTGCGCTCACCATGACGGATATGAGGTGAAGCCATGAGCCCCGAGCTGTCATCGCGAGGCACGAAGCGATCCATGCCCGTTCACGCTTTGCGCTCGCCTCAAAGGGGATGGATGGCCGCGCTGCGCTCGCCATGACGGGTAGGGAGGGCTTCGCTGGGTCTGCCGGATAGAT
>NZ_JBIKIL010000066.1:0-20700 GCF_044361645.1 Limnohabitans sp.
CTGCACCAGCTGCGCGACGCGGGCAACACCATCGTCATCATCGAGCACAACCTCGACGTGATCAAAACCGCCGACTGGCTGATCGACA
Source organism: Limnohabitans sp. (assembly GCF_044361645.1). GTDB lineage: Bacteria > Pseudomonadota > Gammaproteobacteria > Burkholderiales > Burkholderiaceae_C > Limnohabitans_A. Next base: position 89 of record NZ_JBIKIL010000066.1, read on the forward strand.
TGGGCCCCGAAGGTGGCGCGGGCGGCGGCACGGTGCTGGGCGAGGGCACGCCGGAACAATTGGCCAAAAACAAGGCCAGCTTCACGGGTCACTATTTGGCGCGTTTTCTTAAGGAGTAAAAATTGGACGAAATGTCATTGACTTGGAGTGATTCGCTCGCATCCGTAGACTGGAGTGAACTGTCTGCCTTGTATCTGGCTGCCCCACTTGGAATCAAGCCAGCCAACAAACTGGAAACTGTGTTTAGCAACAGCATGTTTCGATGCTTTGCATACGACGATGGACGTTTGGTTGGTGCAGGTCGTGTTTTGGCGGACGGGGCAGACTGCGCTTACCTCTGCGATGTGGCAGTTTTACCCAGTCATCAAGGTACGAGGCTCGGCAAAGCCATCGTTCGTCGGCTGGTAGCGCTCTCACAAGGCCACCAAAAAATCATTCTTTACGCAGTCCCCGGCAAAGAAGACTTTTACCGCGGACTGGGCTTTCATTCAATGAATACGGCCATGGCGATTTTCAGAGACGAAGCCGCTGCCATTGCCAAGGGCTACATCGCTGATCGGTAGCACCACATTGAACACCCGCAGTGTGATGTAAGCCGTGTCTTAACCCCGATTCAACCTCTTCTTTAAAAACTTCAAACACCTATGAAAACCGTCATCCGTGCATTCTTCAGAACCCTGCGTATCGTGCTCGGCCCCGTCATGCTGCTCAAGGAGCGTCTGACGCGGCCCGCCCCTATTGAGCGTGCACCTGCTGCTCAGAGCGCCGTGGACCTGCAATGCCAAAGCCTGGTGCTTTACCAATTCAGCACTTGCCCTTTTTGCATCAAGGTGCGCCAGGAAATGCACCGCTTGACCTTGCCGATCGAGTTGCGCGATTCGCAAAACAACAGCACCCACCGCAGTGAACTGCAGCAAGGCAGCGGCGGCACCCAAGTGCCCTGCTTGAAAATCACCGACAGTGACGGCCAAACCCGCTGGCTCAAAGAGTCGTCCGCCATCGTGGCTTACTTTCGCGAGCGCTTTGCGGCCCCTGTGGCTTGAATTCAAGAACCCTGCTACAGGGTGTTGGTTGGTGGCACCTTCAATGCACGGCACCGTCCCTGCCGTCGGCCGCCTTGTAAACAACTTGGCCGTCTCGCCGCCCCACGGCCACGACCACCACCAACACCTGGCTGTCGCGCACTTCATAAACCAGCCGATACCCCAAAGCCCGCAATTTGATTTTGTACCGGTCTGGGTGTCCGCGCAGCTGCGCTGACGCCACCCTCGGCGTCTGCAGACGCTCCACCAGGCGGGTCTTGAAGAGCTGCCGCGTGTGCGGATCGAGCTTCTTCCACTCCTTGAGTGCCTGAGGCACAAATGCCAGGCCGTAGGGCAGATCAGAGCTCATCGATCGTCAGCCGCACAAGGGGCTCTGCTGAGCGAGCATCGGCAATGGCATTGAGCTCCATGTCCTCCAATCGGTCCATCAAAGCCTCATAGGCCCCAGCTGGCACGCAATAAAAAGCCGGTGCATTGCGGTTGAGGATGGCCACTGTCTGGCCCTCTCCTGCGGCGACGGTACCCATGGGGTTTTTCTTGAGTTCGGACACACTGGCCGTGACCGTGGCATAAATCAAATTCGACATGTTGAGCCCTATAAAGACCAGTTAATGGTGCTTATTTTGATACCATTAAAAGCACTCGTCAATCCATCGTGCCCATCAACAGCCCCTTCAGTGCGTCATGCCCATGGAAACCGAACTCAAACTCTGCCTTTCTGCACCTGATCTGCCGCGCCTGCTGTCCCACCCGCTGCTGACGCAAACGGGTGACACGCTGCGACTGCTCAACACCTATTTCGACACGCCCGAACTGGCCTTGCAGCAGCGCCGCATGGCGGTGCGCGAGCGGCTGGCGGGTGAGCAATGGCTGCTCACCGTGAAAACCGCAGGCCAAAGCACGGGCGGTCTGTCACGCAGGCAAGAGTGGGAAGGCCCGACCACGCCGGGCGCATTGCAGTTCGACACCCTGGTGAGTGATGCCGTGCTGGCGCAAGACCTGATGATGCTGCGCCCGAGCTTGCGCGCCCTGTTTTGCACCGACTTTGAACGCCAGCGCTGGGTGATCACCCATGCAGGAGCGCAAATCGAAGTGGCGCTGGACCAAGGCCGCATCCATGTGCCCGGCACCGAGCTGAGCGAGCCGCTGCTGGAGCTGGAATTGGAACTGCTCGGCGGGCCGGAAGCGGCCCTGATGGCACTGGCAGAGGTGCTGCGCCAGACACCCCAAGGCCCCGTGGCGCTGGCGCCCAGTGATGCGAGCAAAGCGCAGCGGGGGATGGCGCTGTGGCAAAGGACGCGTTGAGCTACGGTGCCCTCTTTTTCAGCCTTTCCAGACAAACGGAAACTTCAGCTGACGGATGAACCCCTTGGGTACGTAGTCGCCCAGCACGCCATAACGCTCGGGCCACATCTTGTCGCTGCGCACGGCGGTGCCAAACAGGTGGTCCAGAAATGCGAAATGCGCGGCGTAATTGCGGTCCAAAGCCTCCCTGTCTTGGCTGTGGTGCCAGTGGTGAAAATTGGGCGAGACAATGAAATGCCGCAACGGCCCCAGGCGCACGCTCACATTCGCATGGTTGAACACCGCCTGGAACCCTACGACCACGATGTAGGCATCAATCACCTCCTTGGAAAAGCCCAGGATGTAGATCGGGGCCAGCACCAAGGTGCGGGTGATCACGATTTCCAGCACATGTTGCCTGGAGCCGGCCAGCCAATCCATGTGCTTGGCGCTGTGGTGCACCGCATGCAAACGCCACAACCATGGCACCTCGTGATAGGCCCGATGTGTCCAGTACTGCACCAGATCGGCCGCCAAAATGATCAAAGGCAAGGCCACCACAAACGGCAAATTCGCCACCCAGCCGCGGACCCCGTCCACCGCAGCCCATCCAAACAGCCGATGCACCAGCAAGTTGGTGACCAAGAGCATGAAACCAATGAGCATGTGGTTCACGCCAAAGTGGATGAAATCGGTTTGCCACTCGGGACGGAACACCGGTTGTGCCTTGCGCAAAGCAAACAACTTCTCGATGAAAATGAAAATCAGCGCAGAGCCCAGCAAATCCAGAATCATCCAGTCCAGCCCAATGTAGGGCGTGCCATCGGCAAAGTCATTGACAGGCACTTTGTGCCCGCCCGCCAAAGCGGTGACCATGACCAAGGCAAAGGCCGTGGCCGACAACCAGCGCTGCCGGTTCAAGAGCATGTTTGCCAAACTCAGGCCACCGGCCAGCACCATCGCCACCAGCATGAGTTGGCGGATCATGGCCACGTCGTAACTGCGACGCAACTCAGGGGTGGTCAGGTATTGAGGAAAGTGAAACGCCAGGCACCCGAGCAGGCACAACAGCGCCAGTACCAAGGCGATCACACCGGACACCATCCCCTTGCCAGGCTCCAACGCACCGTCGGCATTCAACAACTTTTTCCATCGGTCCCACATGGCCAACATCCTTTTCCACAGAATTGAATGCGCCAAGTGTATCCATTGGTTGTCATAAAATGGGCCTCAGCCACTGCACCGAATTCACAACTCAAGTGAACAGGCTCACCACACGGGGGCCTTCAAACCGCCTGCGCCGCTCCAACGGGCACCTCATACCCCGCCAACTGTGCCCAAGCCCGGTAGACCCAAAACGCTTCCTCTTGGATCAACCCTTGCCGCAAAACCTCCGGACTAAAGCCCGTGATGCGGCGTGTCTCGCGGATGAAATGGCTTTGGTCAGAAAAACCGTTGTCCAGCGCGATCTGCGTCCAGTCCAAACGCGCTTCCAGCATGGCCTCCATCACCGCAAAAAATACAGCCTCCCCTCTGACAGAGCCTTGCAACTTGCGCAAGGACCAGCCCGTCCACTGCTTGATGCGGCGCTCGGACTGACGCAAGCTGCGCCCCCAGCCAGTGGCGGCAGCCCGCAGAACCAGGGCATCCATCCATGAAGCAAAGTTCTGCCCCCATTCGTCAGACGACCGGGGTTTTTCACGCCAGTTCAGTGAACGTTGTTGCCAAATTTGCAGCAAATCCGCCAACAAACGCGCCACGCGCTGATCGACATCGACCGGCTCAATCAGCCTCTGATACGCGGCCAGCAGGTCGGGGGGCAACACCTCGCTGGCATCGACCATTTGATCGCTCAGAGTCTGCGGCTCCACACCGGTGAGCGCCCAAAACGCATCCGGATAAAGGATGACCATCAACCCCTCTGCTTCGGGACCATAAAAAGCGCTTCGAGGCGCACTGTGCGGCCCCATCACCGAGAAAGACGGCACCGGCTCACGGGCAGCCATCGGGTCGCATCCCACACCTGCAGCCAGCGCCTCGATGTCGCCCCGAAACAGCATACTGATCGTGCACACGGGGCCTGCGGGGTAATGCCCCCAGCGCTGCGGCTCGGTCAAGGCCATGCCCACCGTGCTGCGCCACAGCACGGCACGCACGCAGGCATGCAAACCCCAAGGCGGCAACCAGGTACGAACTGGAGAAAACGAGGGGGAGGCATGGGTTAGCGTCATTCACAAAGTATATGGAAAGGGTCTTTCAATACGGTCAAATAACCCCAAAGTGTCGATTCGGTTCAAGACGCTGCGCGACCTGCCATGCAAGATCGCACCATGAACACACACACCGAAGCCCACCGCATCCCCTGCACAGCGGCACCGCTGTGGGGGCTGGGCCTCTTGCGCACCATGCGTGCTGACTATTTGGGCTATGTCATGCGCTTGCAAAACCAGCACCCCGACATCGCGCAAGTTCAAATTCTGAACGAACACATCGTCCACGTCTTTCATCCCGATTGGGTACGCCAAGTGCTGGTGGAGCAGTCCGACACGCTGATCCGCTGGGAACGCGCCACCGAGGTGTTCAGCATCTCCATGGGGCAAAGCGTGCTGGTCACAGAAGGCGCAACATGGCAACGCCAGCGCCGCATGTTGCAACCCGGCTTCACGCCCAAGCGGGTGGCAGGCTACGCCAGCTTGATGACGTCTGCCACCCACGATGCATTGAGCGCACTCGCGCAGCGCGTCGGCGGTCAAAGTGTGGACATGGACGCCCTCATGACCACCATGACGCTGGATGTGATCTTGCGCGTCTTGTTTGGATCCCATCAGGTCCGGGATGCCAGCCCCATTGCCGAGGCCATCCAGACCTTGAGCCATTCGGGCATCGATGAGATGTTCAAACCGTTTTCATGGCCACAGTGGATGCCCCTGCCTTCGGTGCGCAAAGTGCGCCAGGCCAAACAAACGCTGGACCTGGTGATCCAGCAACACATCCAGGCTCAACAATCGACGGCCAGCGACGATGGCCATGACCTGCTGACCATGCTGCGACTGGCCAGAGACCCGGAAAATCCCGAACAGAGTCTGAGCGCTCAGGAACTGCACGACCAGACCATGGTGATGTTTCAGGCCGGTCATGAAACCACGGCCACCGCCATGACCTGGTGGAGCGGCCTGATCGCTCGTCACCCGGAAGTGGCCGAACGCATCCACGCCGAAGTCGATGCGGTGTTGCAGGGCAAAACCCCAACGCCTGACAGCTTGCAGCAAATGCCGTGGCTGCAAGCCAGCCTCAAAGAAGCCATGCGCCTGTTCCCACCCGCAGCGGTCTTGATGACCCGACGCGCCATCAAGGATGTGAAAGCCGGTCCATGGACCGTGCCCCAAGGCCATCTGATCGCCTTCACGCCCTATGTGATCCAGCGCGATGCGCGTTGGTTTGAGTCGCCCGATGAATTCAAGCCAGAATGCTTTTTGCCCGGCGCACCCGCCATGCCACGCGGTACGTGGATGCCCTTTGGCACCGGCCCACGGGTGTGCATTGGCCAGCACTTTGCCCTGCTCGAAATGGGTCTGATCGCGGCCATGCTGATGCAGCGCTTCCGACTGGAATGGCCTGAAGGTGCCCAATGGCCAGAAGGCGATCTGGCGGTGACTTTGCGGCCTGCGAAACCGATTCGATTGAAACTTCATGCACGCAAAGAAATCCATGGACATGATGGCCAAACCGCCTCGGCCCGGTGAATAAAAATCCTGCAATTCACCCAGCCTGCACCACCGTGAGCAAAGTCTGACCGTTCGCCACCAGTTTCTCGCCCTGCGCATCCACCGCGAACAAATCACAGTTGGTGAAAATTTGCGCCTTGCCTGGCTTGACCACCCGCGCCCTTGCAATGAACTTTTGGCCTACGGCGGGGCGCAAGCAGTTGACCGAAAAGTTGGCGGCCAGCAAATTCGGCCCCGCCACGGTTCCGGCCGCAAAGCCGCAGGCGGTGTCGATGAGCGCGCCGATCAGGCCTGCATGCAAAAAGCCTGAATACTGCCCCACCTCTGCACGCCAGGGCATCTGGATTTCGACAAAGCCGGGTTCGGCCACCGTCACCTCAATGCCGCACCAGCGGTTGAATTCGGCCATGGCATTGATTTGCTTCAGCATCTCCAATGGGCTCATGGTTTTCTCCGGGCTTGGGTTTTGAACCACCCGATGTGGTCCATCAGTTTTTGGCGAAGTGCTTGTTGCTCGTTGATGAGCTGGTCGATCTCGGCCACACGCACCAAGATCGCCTCGATCATGTCTTGGGCCGACAGCTTGCCCGCTTTGAAGCGCGGCATAAACTCGGCAATGAAGGGCAGCGAGAAACCCATCTCCCGCGACATGGCGATGAAGATGACGTGCTTGACGGTTTTTTCGTTGTACTCGCGGTAGCCATTGGGCAATCTCTGGCTTTCAATCAGGCCGTCGGCCTCGTAACGTCGCAAGCGGTGCACCGAGACTTGGGTCTTGGCAGAGAGTTCTGAAATGCGCATGAATTCAGTCTAGCCAGGCTCGCACTGCGCTAGGCTTAGACCCTTTGACGCATGGGCGACAAGCCAAGTTAACCGCTGCGCTGCAGGTGATACCTCCTCAGCGGTCACTGGTGTACAAAACACCCTTCAACCGGAGCCCCGATGACCGCACACCCAGCCTTGCCCCATGCCCAACCCACCGACGTGGGCCTGTGCCCCGAGCGCACCCAGCGCCTGATGGACGTGCTGCGCCGCGAAGTGGCCAGTGGCCGCCTGCCGGGTGCCGTGGCCATGATCGCCCGGCGCGGGCAAATTGGCTTGTTCGAAGCCGTGGGCCAGCAAGACCCGGCCACGGGCACGCCCATGCAGACCGACAGCATCTTCCGCATTTATTCGATGACCAAGCCGGTGGTGTCGGTGGCGGTGATGATGCTGGTCGAGCGCGGGCTGTTGCTCTTGAGCGACCCGGTCAGCCGCTGCTTGCCCGAATTCGCCAAGCAACAGGTGGCCACGGCCAGCGGCTTGGAGCCTGTTCGGCAAGAAGCCACGGTGCAAGACCTGCTGCGCCACACGGCCGGGCTGACCTATGAATTTTTGGGCGACTCGCCCGTGCAGCGCCAATACGGCGCGGTGAAGATCGCCTCACGCGAGCGCAGCAATGCCGAGTTTTCGCAAACGCTGGCCGCGCTGCCCCTGCAGTTTCAGCCCGGCAGCGTGTGGGCCTACAGCCGCGCCACCGATGTGTTGGGGCGTCTGGTTGAAGTGGTCAGCGGGCAGGCCTTGGGCGCATTCTTGCAAGCCGAAATTTTTGGCCCGCTGGGCATGGTGGACACCGGCTTTGCCGTGCCGCCCGAACACCACCACCGCATTGCCGAACCCTTTGCACACGACCCCGATGGCGGCGTGCCCATGAAGGTGCTCGAACCTCGGCAAATGCCCGCCATGGAGGGCGGCGGCGGGGGTCTGATGTCCACCGCCATGGACTACACCCGCTTTTTGCAGTGCCTGCGCAACCGGGGTGAGCTGCAGGGTGTGCGCCTGCTCGGCCCCCACACGGTGGACTACATGACCGCCGACCACTTGGGTGACATACCCGCCGACGGCAGCTTGCTGCCACCTGGCCACGGCTTTGGTCTGGGCTTTGCGGTGCGCACCCATTTGGGCCTGTCGCCGGTGCCTGGCTCGGTGGGGCTGTATTACTGGGGCGGCATCGCAGGCACCACATTTTTTGTGGACCCGGCGCTGGACATGTATGCCATGCTGCTGATCCAAGCCCCCAACCAAAGAGACTACTATCGCCCCCTGTTCCGCGACCTGGTGTACGCGGCGCTGCTGTAAATCATTCAAAACACTGGAGACAAAACATGCCCCAACCCGGCCTCATGATGAACCGCCCGCTGCTGATTTCGGGCATCCTCGAACACGCCGCTGCGCAGTTTGGCGAGCAAGAAATCGTCTCGCGCGAAACACACGGCCCGCTGCACCGCAGCACTTACGCCAAAACCGCCGGGCGTGCGCGCCAACTGGCCAAGGCCTTGGCCCAGATGGGCCTGAAGGTGGGCAGCGCCGTGGGAACGATCGCCTGGAACAACCACCGCCACTTGGAAGCGTATTACGCCGTGTCGGGCAGCGGCATGGTCATGCACACCTGCAACCCGCGCCTGCACCCGCAGCAACTGATCTATGTGATCAACCACGCCGAAGACGAAGTGGTGCTGTTTGACGCCACTTTTGCGCCACTGGTCAAAGGCATTGCGGCGCATTGCCCCAAGGTCCGCGCCTGGGTGTGTTTGGCCGCTGCGGCGAACACGCCTGCCATCGAGGGCGTGACCAATGTGCTGAATTACGAAGACCTGATCACCGGGCACAGTGACAGCTTTGACTGGCCCGAACTGGACGATCAAACCGGCGCGGCGCTGTGCTACACCTCGGGCACCACCGGCAACCCCAAGGGCGTGCTGTACACCCACCGCGCCATCGTGCTCGACGCCACCACCGCCTGCCTGCCCGATGTACTGGGCTTTTCCACGCAAGAGACGGTTCTGCCCGTGGTGCCCATGTTCCACATCAACGCCTGGTGCATCCCCTATGCCGCACTGATTGCAGGCACCAAGTTGGTCTTGCCCGGCCCCAAGCTCGACGGCCCGAGTTTGTTCGAGTTGATGGACGCCGAGCAGGTCACCATCAGCGCGGGCGTGCCCACCATCTGGATGGGCTTGATCCAGCACGTCGAGCAAAACAACTTGCGCTTTGCCCACATGAAACGCACCTGTGTGGGCGGATCGGCCATGCCCATGGCGCTGATCGCCAAGTTCATGGACACCTACGGCGTGGAAGTGCGCCACGGCTGGGGCATGACCGAGACCACGGCCGTGGCCACCATGAGCATCTTGACCCGCACTGACCGCCAACGCCCCGCCGCCGAGCAACACGCCATCGTGGCCAAGCAAGGCAAATCGGTCTCGGGCATCGAGATCAAGGTAGTGGATGAAAACGGCGTCACCTTGCCGCGCGACGGCACATCACAAGGCGAATTGATGGTGCGTGGCCAGTGGATCATGGAGCGTTATTTCAAGGCCGAGCAAAGCGCCTTGGTCAACGGCTGGTTTCCCACCGGCGACATCGCCACCATCGACGCGCAGGGCACCATGCAAATCCGCGACCGCACCAAAGACGTGATCAAAACGGGGGGCGAGTGGATCAGCTCGATTGACCTGGAAAACGCCGCCATCGGTCACCCCGCCGTGGCCATGGCCGCCGTGATCGGCGTCAAACACCCCAAGTGGGACGAGCGCCCGCTGCTGTTCATCGTGCGCAAGCCAGGTCAAACGCTTGAGAAGCAGGAGATCCTGGACTTTTTGGTCACCAAGGTGGCCAAGTGGTGGTTGCCCGACGACGTGGTTTTCCTCGAATCACTGCCCGTGGGCGGCACCGGTAAAGTGCAAAAAAACGAGCTGCGCAAGGACTACGGCGGCGTGTTCAGCTGAAGCTTGTCATGCCCGCATCTGATCTTGTCATGTCGGGCTAAAAATCGTGTCATGCCGGGCTTGATCCGGCATCTGTGGCTGGGCACACATTGAACCCCGTATCAAGTCCAAACATCAGCGCTTTCAGCATCTGATCACTTTCAAGCTGCTCATGCATCCGGGCCTACGTCCGCTTGCTGAAAGACCCGACTGGCGGCGAAGTCGGAGGCAGTCAGGGTTTGTAAATCATCGGCGCTGAGTTGCCGGTCGCGGTCGGCAAAGAGCCGACTGGCCTGGCGCAGGCGCGCCCGGTCCAATGCATTGCGCACGCTGCGGGCGTTGGCAAAGTGGGGCTGCTGCACCCGCAAACCCAAATAGCGCTGGAACACCGTGTCGGCATCCGGCGCAAACACATAGTTCTGCGCTTTCAGCATTTTTTGCGAAATCTGCAGCAACTCGTCAACCGAATAGTCGGGGAAGTCGAGATGGTGTGCGACGCGTGAACTCATGCCGGGGTTGGATTCGAAGAAGGTGTCCATTCGGTCTTTGTAGCCCGCCAGAATCACCACCAAATCATCGCGCTGGTTTTCCATGACTTGCAGCAATATTTCAATGGCCTCTTGGCCATAGTCGCGTTCGTTTTCGGGGCGGTACAAATAGTAGGCCTCGTCAATGAACAGCACACCCCCCATGGCTTTCTTCAGCACTTCTTTGGTTTTGGGCGCGGTGTGCCCGATGTACTGGCCCACCAAATCGTCGCGGGTCACCGCGACCAGATGGCCCTTACGAACATAACCCAGGCGGTGCAGGATTTGCGCCATGCGCATAGCCACCGAGGTTTTGCCCGTGCCAGGGTTGCCCACAAAGTTCATGTGCAAGCTCGGTGCCTCGCTGACCAGACCCAAATTGGTGCGCAGCTTGTCAATCACCAGCAGGGCCGCGATGTCGCGAATGCGGGCCTTGACTGGGGCCAGCCCCACCAGATCTCGGTCCAGCTCGGCGATGACCTCCTCCACCTGCGACTGCGACAAAACCTCACCCACGCTTCGCGCTTGGCTCAGGGCCACCGCTGGCGCATCCGCGGTTTGCCTGGATGCTGCCGTTGTCACGGGTGATTCGGCGCGCACGCCAGGTAGGGAGGAGTTGCTCATGGTGGTGTCGCAGTCTGGGCGCGCTCAGTAACGCTCGCCTTCGGGTTTGTCGGTGGCGTAGCTGTGCACGGTGTACTGGATTTGACGTCCGCCGATTTCTTGCCTTGTCAGGCCGAAGCCGGGTTCGGTCTTGGGGCGGTTGACGATATACGACATTTGCACCGACTCAACGCCTTGCGTTGCATCGAAGGCCGTCACGCGAATGTAGTGGTTAGGAAATGTCTTGCGGCACGCATTGACTTCGCTCAAGATGCCCGACGCGTCCTTCAAGTCAAACATCGGGTTGCCATACATTTCCCAGTAGGTGTTGCGCGGATGCGGATCATCGGTGTATTCGACGCCGAGTGCCCAGTTTTTGCCGAGCGCGTACTCGATCTGTGCGGTGATCTGCTTGTCAGTGAGTTCGGGCAGGAAGGAGAACTGGCCCTGTGTGAGGCGATTGCCTTGGTTGGTCATCATGATGAGGTTTCTCCTTAATTAGAAGCCGTCGGCGTGACGGCAAAGTCGGCGGTGTCGGTGGATTCGTAGTTAAAGCTGATGTCGCCCCAGGTGTCGATGGCGGCTTTCAGGGGTGAGCACCACTTGGCGGCGTCTTGCAGAATTTGCGGGCCTTCGTTCCAGATGTCGCGGCCTTCATTGCGCGCCAGCACCATGGCTTCGAGGGCGACGCGGTTTGCCGTGGCACCGGCTTGGATGCCCATGGGGTGGCCAATCGTGCCGCCGCCAAACTGCAGCACCACGTCGTCGCCGAGGTAGGTCAGCAACTGGTGCATCTGGCCTGCATGGATGCCGCCAGAGGCCACGGGCATGACCTTGTTCAGCGACGCCCAGTCTTGCTCGAAGAACAGACCCTTCTCGAGTTGCACCGGGGTGTGCGTGTCGAGCAGCGTGTCGTAAAAGCCCCGGATCATCATCGGGTCGCCTTCCAACTTACCGACCACCGTGCCGGCGTGGATGTGGTCCACACCCGCCATGCGCATCCACTTGCAGATGACGCGGAAGTTCATGCCGTGGTTCTTTTGGCGTGAGTAGGTGCTGTTGCCTGCGCGGTGCAGGTGCAAGATCATGTCGTTCTTGCGCGCCCACAAGGCCATGCTCTGGATCGCCGTGTAGCCAATCACCAAGTCGATCATGATGATCACGCTGCCCAAGCTCTTGGCGAACTCGGCACGGGCGTACATTTCTTCCATGGTGCCGGCGGTGACGTTCAGGTAGTGGCCTTTGACCTCGCCGGTGGCCGCGCTGGCTTTGTTGACCGCTTCCATGCAATAAAGAAAACGATCGCGCCAGTGCATGAAGGGCTGAGAGTTGATGTTCTCGTCGTCCTTCATGAAATCAAGACCGCCTTTGAGGCCCTCGTACACCACCCGGCCATAGTTGCGGCCCGACAAGCCGAGCTTGGGCTTGGTGGTGGCGCCCAGCAGCGGGCGGCCAAACTTGTCCAGGCGCTCGCGCTCGACGACCACGCCAGTCGCAGGGCCCTGGAAGGTCTTGAGGTAAGCGACCGGAATGCGCATGTCTTCCAGGCGCAGCGCTTTGACGGCCTTGAAGCCGAAGACGTTGCCGATGATGGACGCCGTGAGGTTGGCAATCGAGCCGCCTTCGAACAGGTCGATGTCGTAAGCGATGTAGGCAAAGTACTGCTGCTCTGTCTTGGTGCCGGGGCCGGTGTTGGGCACGGGATCGACGCGGTAGGCCTTGGCGCGGTAGAGCTCGCAGGCGGTCAGGCGGTCGGTCCACACCACGGTCCAGGTGGCGGTAGAAGATTCACCGGCCACGGCCGCGGCGCACTCTTCGGAGTCCACGCCTTCTTGCGGCGTCATGCGGAACATGGCGATCAAGTCGGTGTCCTTGGGCACATAGTCGGGCTGCCAATAGCCCATTTGCTTGTATCTCAAAACGCCTGCGCTGTAGCGTTTTTTGCCGTCGGTGATTTGGGTGTCTTCAGTCACAGTCAACTCCTTGTTAAGAATGTGACTGAACTTTAAAAAGAGCCTAGAGATAAGTAAATTCAGATTTACAGGGCTTTCACTTCAGCTTTTCTTAATCGAAAAACATCACTTTTCGCCAACTTCGTGTTTCTTAAAGCTGTGGCACGGCATCTGCGTTTCGCCAAAACCGCTGAAACTTGGCATGCATCTGCGCCAGCCATCACTCTGCAAATCAAGGATTTAAAGGCAGAAATGGGCATGCCCTTGTTCGCACATCAGGGCAGAAAAGTAAGCCTGCCCAGCAGCGGCGAGTAGCCGCTGTTGTACGCCCGCAAGATGCTCGCCCTCCTCAAAGACGCCGACCCGTGACAGGGCGGGCACAGTGACGCAACAGCCGCTCCAGGGCAACGCGTTCGTGCCCCCCAATGCACACACACAAGCCCACCGAAAAGCCGCTGTGTTGCTGGGCCAGCATCTCACTGGCGTCACAGCTGTGCAGCAAGCCCCGGCCCACCAAGGTGCGCTGGATGCGAGGGCGCCCTAGACAGCGGCAACATGGAGGTGCCCTTGCCAAAAATATTTTTGTGTTGATGTGATGAAAAAAAACCTCACGCCATGGGCTTGCCCGCATGCTGCGCTTTACCTTGATGGGGATTTGTCAACAAACAACTTGCCAACAGATCATGGCCTTGCTGAGGCCGACACTGTGCAAGGTGGTGGCCGCATTGGACTTGAAAAATTTGCCGACCTGCACACCAGAATTTGCAGGCCTGTTTTAAGCCACGAAGAAGGCACAGCTGTCACCAAGGCCGCGCTCTGCAAAATTGCTTGCCCGTAGGATTTGCGCAAGGTGTTTGATCTCGCCAGGTATTTTTTCCCGCGCCGCCAGCACCATCACGCGCTGTCAAATTGGGCCTCTGAACTGCGCGTTGCTCGCGGCTCAATCGCCATCTTCATTCTCACGCGCGAGTTCGGACTTGAGGCGATAGGCATCGATGTCAAAGTCGGTGCTGTCCGATACAGCGGCCAGCACCAAGGGCAGAACTCGCTCTCGCTCCGCCTCGGACTCGGAGGTCGTGAAGCCGACAGTCAGCGCTTGTGCGAAAAGTTGTTCCGTCAGCCGCTTTGCCTTGACTTCGTGGCTTTCGATATCGGGATTGGCACCGGGAGGGATGTTTTCCTCGACCCATGTTTCAACCCACCTCAAAAATCGTTTACTCATCACGTCCCCCACATCCAGTGAATCAACATCGACACCGGTTTCCCGATCCAAGGCGGCTTGCCCTTTGCGCCAGAACAAGTCTGAAAAATTTTAATATACAGCACGGCTTGCAAACTGAGCCCTGCAGTGCACTTTGTCGCACGACAAGGACGACGGCGGCGTGTTCATTGGAAGTCGCCGTTTGGATTGCCACGTCGCAAGCTCCTCGCAATGACGGTTTGGCTGTCTGAGGGGTTGTCTGTCTGAGGGGTTGTCTGTCATTGCGAGCGAAGCGTGGCAATCCAGTGAGCGGCGAACGCCCCTCAACGACAACTTGTCATTGCGAGCCAAGCGTGGCAATCCAGTGCACGGTAAACGCCCCTCAACGACAACTTGTCATTGCGAGCCAAGCGTGGCAATCCAGTGAGCGGTAAACGCCTCTCAACGACAACTTGTCATTGCGAGCCAAGTGTGGCAATCCAGTGCACGGTAAACGCCCCTCAACGACAACTTGTCATGGCGAGCCAAGCGTGGCAATCCAGTGAGCGGTAAACGCCTCGCCATGACGGTTTATCTGTCATTGCGAGCCAAGCGTGGCAATCCAGTGCATGATCAAAGCTTGGCGCTGGGACGCTCGTTCATGCGCTCGCGCCAAGCCTGCAAGGCGCTCATGCCTTCGTCGCCGGGCACAAACTTCAACAGGCCACGCGCAAACTCCAGTGCGCAAAACGCGGTGATGTCGGCAATCGTGAAACGCTCACCCGCGATCCAGGGCTGGCTTTGCAGGCGCTGGTCAAAACCGCGCGCCACCTCTCGCACCTTCTCGGCCTGCGAGCGGCCAAAATCGGGGAACTGCGGTTTTTCTAAAGCCGCCAAGCCCGGGTGGCTGTGGCGGATCGCATTGGCAATGCCGCCCATCAAATACAACTCCACCTGCCGGTCGGCCATCTCAATAAAGCCCCGCTCGTCGCCGTCCACGCCCATCAAGTTGGGCTCGGGGTAACGGCCTTCGAGCAAAGTGCAAATCGCCCGCGTCTCGCTGATCACGCGGCCGTCATCGAGCTCCAGCGCAGGCACTTTGGCCAGCGGGCTTTTGGCCAGGTATTCGGGCGAGCGGTGTTCGCCACCATTCAGGTCTATGTTGACCATCTCGATGCCGGTGATGTTTTTCTCGACCAAAAACATCAACACCCGGCGAGGACTGGGCGCGCGGTGGGCGGTGTAAAGCTTCATGGTTTTTCCTTTTTTGGTCAGGGCATGCAAGCTCTGCTGCCCATGCCCAGCAGACTAGCACCCACCCGATCTTGGGCATGCCACGCAGATGACAGACGACAAGCAACAGGCCTCAGGCGACGGGGTTCAAGAAAAGACACGCGGGCGACACCCAGTCACAGGCCGGACAGGACAAGGCCAGCGCAGCCTTTCCAATCCTCATAAGCAAAGCTGTTCAACGATTTATGAAACAAACGCCACCATGAATTTCGACATCCCACCGGACATTGCGGCCCTGCGCGAGCGCACGCGGCAGTTCATCGCCGAGCAAGTCATGCCACTGGAAGGCGACCCGCGCCACGGCCCGCACGGCCCGTCCGAAGACTTGCGCCGCGAGCTGGTGGCACGCGCTCGCGCTGCGGGTTTGCTCACGCCGCACGCCTCGCTCGAGATGGGCGGGTTGGGCCTGAGCCACATCGCCAAAGCCGTGATTTTTGAAGAAGCCGCTTACTCCAACCTGGGGCCCACGGCACTCAACATCCACGCACCCGACGAAGGCAATATCCACCTCATGGAAGCGGTGGCCACCCCCGCGCAAAAAGAGCGCTGGCTGCGCCCCCAAGTGGCGGGGCACACCCGCTCGTGCTTTGCCATGACCGAGCCCGACCCGGGCGCGGGCGCTGACCCGTCCATGCTCACCACCACCGCCGTGCGAGACGGCGACAGCTACCTGATCAACGGTGTCAAATGGTTCATCACGGGTGCCGAGGGGGCCGACTACGCCATCGTCATGGCGCGCATGGAAGACGGCGGCGCGACCATGTTTTTGACCGACATGGCCAAGCCCGGCATCCGGCTAGAACGCCACATGGACGCCATGGACAACTGCTTTACTGGCGGTCACGGCGTATTGCATTTTGAGAATTTGCGCGTGCCCGCCAGCGACGTGCTGGGCGAAGTGGGCCAAGGCTTTCGCTATGCCCAAATTCGGCTGGCACCGGCACGCCTGACCCATTGCATGCGCTGGCTGGGGCAGGCCCGCCGAGCGCACGAGATCGCGCTCGATTACGCCAGCCGCCGCCAAGCCTTTGGCAAACCGCTGGCCGAACACGAAGGCGTGGGCTTCATGCTGGCCGACAACGACATCGACTTGCACACCGCCCGCCTGCACATCTGGCACACCGCTTGGCTGCTGGACCAAGGCCACAAAGGCGGCTTTGAATCGAGCCGTGCCAAAGTGGCCTGCTCAGAGGCCGAGTGGCGCGTGGTGGACCGCTGCGTGCAGATTTTGGGTGGCCAAGGCGTGACCGCCGAAACGCCCGTGATGCACATCTTCTTGGACATGCGCGCCTTCCGAATCTACGACGGCCCCAGCGAAGTGCACCGCTGGAGCATGGCGCGCAAACTGGTGCACAAGGCCCAAAAAGCGCGGGATATGCAACGGGCCTGAGTGCAGTGGGCTCAAGGGCTGTGGCGCTTGGCGCTTGAGGCCAAGTCGCAATCAGGACAGGCCTGTTCCGCCAGATTCAGGTGTTGGTCGAACCATTGCGCCAATCTGAGCTTGCAGCAAGCCAACTGGCGAGAAAAAATCAAGCCTTAAAACTTGACCCCAAGCAGGGCTTGCCTGCTTTTCTCGGTCCAGCGCGCGCCAAGCATCAAATTTTTATAAGACCAGATCACGGCAACACCGCCGTTGAAAGCAAAATCAGTGTCCGGGGCCACATTCGGATCGCACTGGTAACCCGACGTGCCGCTGGGGCAACGGATGGTTTTTTCTCGTATGCCCGCGATGAATGCGGCCTCAAGACGAAAATGCTCAGCTGTGTGGATATTTCTGCCCAACAAAATGTTGAAAGATTCAGCCTGGCTTGCCCGTCGTCCTTTGGTTGCGTCCAAAACAATGCCTTCGTAACTCACATCCAACCCCCACACCAGTGGGGTCGAACTCAAGAGGCGAATAAAGCCAAGCGTTTTGGGTTTTTCAGCGTAGTCCGGGCTGTTGATGGCGGTCCCCGACCCAATATAGATGACGTTCTGTCCGTCTTCAAATGCATTCGCATTGGAAAAACAAGACAGAACAATGGCCGCTGCAAAAAAAATTCTTTTTACATTTTTAAGCATCTATTTTCTTCTTTAAATCCAGGTTGAATAAAAAACCGAAATTTTACACATCTAAAATTATACTTTTACCATATTAAACCGCCATCATTTTACATCTTAATGCCCATCAAAGCACAATTCAACTGTCACCTCCTGGGTGATCATTTGGACGCCAGACGAACAAAGCTTGAGCTTCAAGACCTTGAGCGTTTCCGGGTCGATCTTGGCTTTGAATCGGCGGCCCTGGGCATCGGTGAAGCGAATTTCATAACAGCCGTCATCGATCTTCAACCGCTCGATCTTCAGCCGCTCGATCTGCCAGCCCTGGGCTGCGGCCATCTGGCGCACGGCATCGCGCGATTGCCAGCGCTTGAGCGGCGCATCGCAATCGTCCTCGGCCAAGGCGGGCAAGGCGGCAAAGCCCAGCAAGAACACCAGCAGGCCCTGGCTCAAAGTGCGGGTGCATGTCATGGAAGGCTCCTGTCAAGCCGGTTCGGGCATCAGGCTTTGAGTGGAGGGCATGGTGAAAAAGCCATGGGCATTCAGGCCTGTTGGTGCGTTCACATTCGATGCGCCACTAAAGCGCAATGGTCAAGGTTCTTGTTCGAATCCAAGTTGATCAAAGTCAATGCTTGTCACTGACCCTCATGGTCAGATGCGAATGATGTTTCTTTTGTCATGAACACCGCTGCGCATTGGACCGGCTTGCTGACCGCCTTGGGGGTGGGCTTGCTGATCGGTGCGGTCCGCGAGCGCCGGCACCAGCCGCATGTGAGCAAGGCTGGCACCCGGACACACGCCCTGGTGGCGGTGCTCGGCTATGTGAGTTGGAGTTTGGGCACTTGGCCATTTGTGGCCACGGTCTTGGTGATCGGCGCGCTGGTGATCGGGGGTTATCAGGCCACCACCAGCAGCGATCCTGGCCAGACGGGCGAGGTGGCTTTGCTGGCGACACTGATGCTGTCGGCGCTGGCGCAACAAAACCCGAGCTTGTCTGCCGCCCTCGGTGTGCTGACTGCCGCGCTGCTGCATGCCAAACAAGCTTCACAGCGCATCAGCCGTGTTCTGATCACCGATCAGGAGTTGCAAGACGGCCTGATCCTGGCTGCCGCAGCACTGGTGGTCATGCCGCTGCTGTCGGTCCAAGCGATAGACCCCTGGGGTGTGCTGCATGCCACCACACTGTGGCGCATCGTGGTGCTCGTCATGGCGGTCGGCATGCTGGGCCATGTCGCGCAACGTGCGCTGGGGGGGCGTTGGGGCATGCCACTGGCGGCCTTCTTTTCGGGGTTTGTGTCCTCCACCGCCGTGGTCGTCAGCACGGGTCAGCGCGTGCGTGGCGGGCACAGTGATGCACTGCCCGCAGCGGCTGCTGCCCTGCTGGCCAATCTGGCGTCCTTGGCGCTGTTTGCCGGGGTGCTGGGGGCTGCCTCACCGGCCCTGCTGGTGGCCATGCGCTGGCCACTGGTTTTGGCAGGCCTGGGCTTGCTGCTGGTGGTGCTGCCCGCCTTGCGTCGCATCGAAGGGGATGGTGCCAAGACCGAAACAGGGCGTGCTTTCAAGCTGACGCATGCCTTGGGCATGGCCAGCGCCATTGCTTTGATGTCCTTGCTCGCCGCCTGGTTGCAACATGTTTTTGGCGAAGTGGGCGTTCTGGTGGCTGCGCTGTGTGTGGCGTGGGTGGAAGTGCATGCCGCTGCCGCCAGCATTGCGCAACTGATTCAGACCGGCGGCATGTCGCCAGAGTGGGCGCGCTGGGCACTGGTGGCCGTTTTCGCCTCAAGCGCTTTGGCCAAAACCGCTGTGGCGATGGCCAGCGGCGGGGTTCGCTACGGTCTGATCGTCGGATTGGGATTGGCAGCCATGGTGGGGGGCGGCGCGGTTGGGGTGTTGTGGTTGGTCTAAATTGGGCTAGCGGGCTTGGTTTGGAGGAGCGTCTGCTTCAGGCTGATTGCAGTCATCGACGCGAACAAGCCTGATCGACATCTACGACCCGTTACGGGCATACAGACAAACAAGTTGATTGTCCGTTACCGACATCTATGCGATCCGTAATCCATTCGGGCTCAACCAACCTCCGCACCGTGGCTACACGCCAATCCCCTTCAGGCGACCTCGATCACGCCAAGAATCACTTGAACACCTGCACAAGGTGCTCCAAGCAGGCGCGTATACGTGGCAGGCGTTGACGCTCCGGGAGCATCAGCGCCCACACTGGTACCGGCG
The DNA here is from genome assembly GCF_044361645.1 of Limnohabitans sp. Taxonomy (GTDB): domain Bacteria; phylum Pseudomonadota; class Gammaproteobacteria; order Burkholderiales; family Burkholderiaceae_C; genus Limnohabitans_A. The sequence goes on from NZ_JBIKIL010000066.1 coordinate 19,708, forward strand.
TGGATTGGAACTCCTGCGTGAGCAGGCGCCGCAGAGTGGAGCCTAATGGAGCCTCTCCCATCTTTACGGGCAAATGCGCGATGCCAAGCCCCTCGGTGGCCATTTGCGCGAGTGTCCCAGTGCTACTCGCGCGTATGCGGCTGTTGGCCATCAGATGTCGTCCGTCTGCGAAGCACAGCCGGTTGAGCACCGGGTGCTCACAATTGGCCAGCAGTGTATGTCCCATCAGGTCATCTGCGGAGCAAGGAATGTCGCGACCCTCGAGGTACTCTTCGCTGGCATACAGACCGGTCTCGATCTCGCCCAGCTTCCGTGCGACCAACGACAGGGCCGTCGGATTGCCGGTGCGAATGGCGATATCGACGCCCGATCGAGCCAAGTCGACGAGGCCGTCCTCAACCTGCAAGTCAAGTCCGAGCTGTGGGTGACGCTTGATTAAGTGCGGTAGCGATGGAGTTACCCAATGCTGGGCGATCGCTGAACTCAGGTTCACCCGAACACAGCCACTCACCAGGCGCCTGCTGCGCGAAAGATCCGCTTCGAGATCGCTCCGGGTGTCGAGTACTTTCTGGCAAAAGGCTAGAAAAGCCTCACCGTCGGGCGTGAGCGTGATGCCTCTTGCTGAGCGTCGAAAGAGATGAACTCCACAGGCACTCTCAACGCGGGCGACGGCGCGAGAGATCTGGCTCACCGGCACGCCCCTTTCGCGAGCCGCCAAAGACAGTGTGCCCAGGGCCGCCGCACGCGCGAACACAGTCAAGTCTGCGAGGCTGAGGTTGTCCATCGCCAAATGATAGTCGCTCGGCCCTTGCGCCGGTTGCAAAGCGGCGTTGCAGCACGGGCTATTCCCAAGCGTTGCTGCGCTGCCTAGTAGTTCGTTCCATCAATACAGTTACTAAATAGATGATAATCGCTATGCTTTTTCTTCAACTCATGAAAGCGGTGATCATGGCGAGAAAATCTGAACGGCCGTCGTTGGTGCTGACGCAAGAA
>NZ_JBIKIL010000067.1:0-20618 GCF_044361645.1 Limnohabitans sp.
CCAAAACGCCCGTCACTGCGAGCGCAGCGAAGCAGTCCATGTCTGGCCTACCAACAATCGCCGCTTTCAGCGCCATTGCACTTGCGCAAGCCAGCCGCTGCTGCGGGCTTGGGTGTTGTCGCTGTCAGCGCCGATGACCACGGCCATCACGGGGGGCACCGCTGTTCGGGCGCTTCCAGCGGGCAGTTCGTCGCCAAAGAGTGTGACAAAGTCTTGGGCCACGTCCCGTGATTCGGTGAACCAGCGTTGGGTCGGGGCGTTGCTGCCTTGCACCACCACGTAGCGCACGCGCCGACTGTAGGCGTTGGCGGCGGTGGTGTTTTCGGCTTGCAGCGGGTCCCAGAGGTAACACACGGTGGCTGCGGGCAAGTTTTCACCGGTGACGGCACGCGCCACGCGCAACAAGGTGCGTTCGCCAAAGGGCACACGATCAAGCGCATGGTCAAACATCACACAGACCTTGAGCGCGGCATCATCGCCGTCTTTGCGCCGCAAATCGGCTGGTCGCTGGCCGCCGCTCAAGGCTTGGTCCAAGCGCCAGCGCCACTGCAGCGTGCCTGCGGCACCACGCCAGTCGTGCGCCCAAGTGCCATACGACTGGTCGGTGCGCAACTGCACACCCGCCACACCGTCGACCTGCCCCAAGTCAAAGCGCGTGGCGCTGACCTCAGGTTTGTTGGGCAAGCCAACAAAACGCCAGCCCGGCGCGGTGGCGCTGTGCTGGCTGGTAAAGGGTGACAAAGCACCCGACAAGGGCAGCGGCGATGTGGCGTGTGCGCTCATGGCCCAGACCCCTGCAAAAGCGAGTGCGGCGAGTGGAAGTGCCATGTTCATGCGCCTCGTTTGTAGTCGTGGTATTTCTTGACCCAGGCCAGCAACTTCTGCGGCGCATGGGCGCGCTTCCACTCGCCCGCAGCGTATTTATTCGCCTCAGACATAGTGGGGTAGGTGTGAATGGTGCCCAAAATTTTATTCAGCCCCAGGCCGTGCTTCATGGCCAGCACGTACTCGGCCAGCAAATCTGCCGCGTGCGCGCCGACGATGGTGACGCCTAATATTTTGTCTTTGCCCGGCACCGTGAGCACCTTCACAAAACCGTGCGCTTCGCTGTCTGCGATGGCGCGGTCGAGGTCGTCGATGCCGTACTTGGTCACTTCATATGGGATGTTTTTCTCTTTCGCTTCTTGCTCGTTCAGGCCCACACGCGCCACCTCGGGGTCGATGAAGGTCGCCCACGGAATGACCGAGTAGTCGGCCTTGAACAGCTTCCACTCGCCAAACAGCGCGTTGACTGCCGCGTACCAAGCTTGGTGCGCGGCGGTGTGGGTGAACTGGAAAGGCCCTGCCACGTCGCCTGCGGCGTAGATGTTGGGGTAGATGGTTTGCAGGTACTCGTTGGTCTCGATGGTGCGGTGCGTGGGGATACCCAAGTCCTCCAGGCCATAAGCCTGCAAACGCGCCACGCGGCCCACGGCGCAAAGCAGCTGGTCAAACGGAATGGCTTTCTCTTGACCGTTATGCTCGACGATCAGGTATTTTTCGAAAGTGGTCGCGACAGCACCATTCGTCGTCGCGGTGGCATCATTCGTCGTCGCGGTGGCATCATTCGTCGTCGCGGTGGCCTCATTCATCGTCGAGATGGCCTCATTCGTCGTCGTGGTGACCTCATTCGTCGTCGCGGTGACTTCATCCGTCGTCGAGATGGCCTCATTCGTCGTCGTGGTGACTTCATCCGTCATCGCGAGCGAAGCGTGGCGATCCATGGACTGCTTCGCTTCGCTCGCAGTGACGGGGAAGGGGTTCGCAGTGTCGGGGACGGGGCTCGCAGTAACGGGGACGGGGTTCACAGTGACGGGGACGGGGCTTGCAGTGGTGGGGGCGGGGCGGATTTCGCAGCGCAGGGCCTTGTGGGCCGTGAGCACTTGCACGCCGTCGGCTTGCAGCGAAGCCTTGGCCAGCTCGCTCACCTCCTCATCTTCACGCACCATAAGGCGTGCACCCATTTCCACTTGGGTGACGTGCGCGCCCAGGCGGGCAAAGCTTTGTGCGAGTTCGCAGCCAATCGGCCCGCCGCCCAGCACCACCAGGCGTTTGGGCACTTCATTGAGCTTGGCAAATTCGTCCCAAAGCGTGTCGCTGGTCACATAGCCCACGTCGTCCAATCCGGGCAATGGTGGCACGAAGGGGCGGGCGCCAGCGGCGATCACGATGCTGCGGGCGGTCAGGCGCACGAGCTTGGGCCTGCCATCTGGCCCGGTGCTGCCATCGTTCAAAGCCACCTCCACCGTCCACGGGTTCACCAGTTTGCCGTAGCCCTGCAGCACCTCCACACCCAGGCCGGTGTAACGCTCGATGCTGTCGTGCGGCTCGATGGCGGCAATCACGTTGTGCACGCGCTGCATGACCGCTTTGAAGCTGAAACTCGGGGCCGCATCGCTCAGGCCGTAGTCCGAGGCGTGGCGCATTTGGTGCGCTATTTTTGCGCTTTTGATCAAGGCCTTGCTCGGCACACAACCGTAGTTCAAGCAGTCGCCGCCCATTTTGTGCGCCTCGATCAGCGTGACCTTGGCCTTGACCGTTGCCGCGATGTAGGCGCTGACCAAACCGCCCGCACCGCCGCCGATGACGATCAGGTTGCGGTCAAAGGTCTTGGGGCGCTGGTCGGCCCAGCGGGCGTATACCTTGCGCTTTTGCACCACGGCCACGATGCGGCGCGCGACCAGCGGGAAGATGCCCAACAGCACAAAACTGCCCAAGAGCGCCGGGCTCAAGATGCCCTTGACCGATTCAAGTTGCGCCAGTTGCGTGCCCGCATTCACAAACACGGCCGTGCCCGCCAACATGCCGATTTGGCTGACCCAGTAAAAAGTCCACACCTTCATGCGCGTGAGACCCATGAGCAGATTGATCAGGAAAAACGGCACCACCGGAATCAGGCGCAATGTGAAGAGGTAAAACGCGCCCTCGCGGTTCACGCCCGCATTGATGTCGGCCAAGCGCTGACCAAAGCGAGCCTCCACCCAGTCGCGCAACACGAAGCGCGAAGCCAAAAACGCCAAGGTGGCACCCACAGTGGACGCAAAAGACACGATCAGCAAACCTTGCCACAAACCAAACACCGCGCCCCCCGCCAGCGTGATGATGCTCGCACCGGGAAACGACAAAGCCGTGGCCAACACATAGATAAGAAAATAAACCACCGCCACCGTGAGCGGCTGCGCGGCGTGCAGTTGGGCAAAACTGGCCTGGCTGGCCTTGAGTTGCTCAAAACTCAAAAAGCGCCCCAAGTCCAGCACCACAAACGCAGCGACGGCCAGCGCCAGCAAGAGCAGCAAAACGATTTGACGAAGGCGCATGAAGGGGAACTCCTGAGTGGGCAATGGCGCGGCTAATGGGACAAGATCGGAGCCATCAATGACAGTCAACCATAACGCCGATCGACTTGCAGTTCGTCGCGGCGCAACAGAAAGTTACAAGGAACTGCCACCCTCACCCGAGCAAGCCAACTGCCAAGCCAAGTATTCAGAGCGACGCAGCCGGTAACGGGCCACGCTGCCTTCGTGCAACTGCTGCAGCGCCTCGGCCAACATGCGGGTCAATGCCGCATGATCGGCTGCGGGCACAGGCATGTGCACCACTGCATTTTCCAGCACCTCTGGGCTGGGCGCTTGCAGGCCCTTGACCACCGTCTGCACGGCCTGAATCAGCGCTTCGCGGCATTTGATTTTCAGGGGGTTCGGCTCGACCATGGTTTGGGTGATGGCCAGATAACGCTGACACGAGCGCTCATACGCCCACACAAACACGTCGCGCAACAAATCCACCTCATTGAGTTCATACACGCCCAAAGTGCCTTCGATGTATGCCCGCTCGGGCACGTCGATGAAGGACAAGGGACACAGCTGGCGCTGGATCAGCGGCATGTTGGCGGCAATGCGCGACACGCGTTTGTTCACATCTTCAAACGGCTGCAAATACGGCAGCTGCACCATGAGGAAAAACGCCTGCTCAAACGGGTCGGGAATGGCGGCGGCTTTGCCAAGCAGCAGCTCAAAACAGTCCTCAATCACCTGGGGCATGGCGACGGGGTGAAACACCGTGCCAGAAATCTCCACCAAGCGCCGACGCAGCCTGCCACTGGCCTGCGGGTCGCGCATCAGGTCTTGCGACAAGACCGCATGCAAGTTTTTGAATGTGAAGGCATCAAAGCCCACCTCGTCCATCTCCTCGTCCAACTCCTCGTCCATCTCCTCATCCATATTCTCGATCAGCATCTCGATGGCGGCTTTGTGGTTCAAGATCATCTGCGTTTCGATGGCGTCCTTGCCCTGCGCAGCCTGACCATGCTCAATCAGGTTTTGCGTGTCCAAGTGGCTGTAGGTGTTGCCCTCCAACCGCGATGAAGCCCACGACAGATCCACCAACAACCGGCTCAAGATGTCGCGGGCATAGGTGCCTGCGGGCCGTTCGTTGGCGGGCGTGCGGCCCATCTCGTGCAGCTGGCTGCGCAGGGCGGCTGGCAAATAAAACGTGACGCCCGGCTGGTACGCCTCCAAAAATTCACGCCGATAACCCACCGGGCGGCGGTGCATGAGCGGCTGACGCACCCGGTCACGGATGCTGGCCCCCGCTGGCGAGACCGGCAGATCGGGCTCCGCCTCGGCCACACCCACAGGGGCCATCACGCCACGGCCACCGCCCCCACCTGCAAGCTGCGCCCATGTCTGCGCCACCGGCTTGTAAACCAGCGCAATGCTCTGCCCCTCAGATGCGATCCGCTTTGCATCGATCAGTTTGAGCAAGCGGCGCTGCAAAGTGCGGCGGTTCAGCGCCCCGCCCTGTCGCTGCGCCATGTCCTCCTCGATCTCGGCAATGCCGATCCCGCCGGGGTGCTCGGCCACGATGGATTCGATCAAGTGCAATTCGTCAGCGGGGGTGATGCGGGGCATGGGGTGGCCTTTAAGGGCAAATTGTCGCGCTCAGGGCTTTTAGCGCGACAAATAGCGACAGTATTAACCACCATTATGTCGCGCAATGTGTCGCGCTTGCAAGACATTGTGTCGTGGCAGCTGAAGGGGCCATGGGGTGTGACCTGGTTGCCGGGTGTATGTATGCACCCGAATGAATGCAGACATGGTTTTTTTACCTCGTGTCTTGTGATTTCACCAAACCATAAGCCGTGTTGCGACCGCCGCCCTCCAGGCGATGCAACACGCCACGCGCCAACAAATCATTGATGTCACGCAGCGCCGTGTCGGCCGAACATTGTCCAATGGTGGCCCACTTGGCGTTGGTCAACTTGCCGTCCATGCCGTCGAGCACGCGGTTGAGCACCAGCGTCTGCCGTGCATTCATCGGCGTGTCTGCCCACCGTTGCCAAAACTGGGCTTTGTCCAGCACGCCCACCAACAAACCATCAGCACCCTGCACCGCACGCAGCAAGCAGCCCAAAAACCAATCCAGCCACGACGTCACATCGAGCGTGCCGCGTTGGGTGATTTCGAGTTGCTCGTAATACTGTTTGCGTTCCTGCTGTATTTGCGCACTCAGGCTGTAAAAGCGTTGCGCTGAATTTTCCGCACGCGCCAGCGCCATGTCGCCCACCGCACGGCTGATGCGGCCATTGCCGTCGTCAAACGGGTGCAAGCTCACCAGCCACAAATGCGCCAAACCCGCGTGGACCAGCGCATCACCCACCGGCCCGGCGTTGAACCATTCCAAAAACGCGGCTGTTTGTGCGGGCAAGGTGTGGGCGGGCGGTGCCTCAAAGTGCACCTTTTCTCGGCCCACCGGACCCGAGACCACTTGCATCGGCCCCGCTGCATCGTTGCGCCAGGTGCCCACCTGAATCCGCACACGGCCACTGAAACCGGTTGGGAACAAGGCCGCATGCCAGCCAAACAAGCGCTCGGCCGTGAGCGGCTGGGCGTGTTGCTGCGTAGCGTCCAGCACCATGTCCACCACGCCATCCACGTGGCGGTCAGCGGGCGCAAGCGCGCCTATGTTCACGCCCAAGCGCCGGGCGATGGACGAGCGCACCACCTCCAGATTGAGCGTTTCGCCCTCGATGGCGCTGGTGGTGATGACCTCTTGCGACAAAGCCTGCAAAGTCGCCAGGTCGCGCTGCGCCAACCCCAAGTGCGCCATCCGCCCCACCAACTCGCCTTGCGCGCGGTGCAACTGCGCCAATCGGCCCGCCAGCGCATTCGCGTCATAACGCCACTGCGGCCAGTCGAAGCGCTGCCAGAGGTAAGTGCGTTTGCGGGGGGTCTTGTCGGCGAACATGCGGTGATTATGCGCTTTATTCACCGCAAATTGTGCGGTTAATAGGCGGCGTATTCACCGCAATCGCCCATAGCATCAACCAACTCGTATCCAGGTGGGGGTCGCACACAGCGCCGGAAAGTGTTCAAGTGTGCATCCAAGAACGGCAAGCCCGAGCAACAAATTATCTCAAACATGCTATATTTCTCGCATGAAGTGGGACATCAAATATCACGATGAAAAGTTACAGGCTGATGTGCTGGCTTTACCGCCCGGCATTTTGGCAAGGTACTTTCATTGCACTGATCGAATGATGGAATTTGGCCCGGATTTGGGAATGCCCCACACGCGGGCCATGAGTTCAGGGCTTTTTGAGCTTCGATTGAAGTCCCGAGAAGGTATTGGACGCGTATTTTTCTGTACGGTGGTGAATCGCAAAATCGTCATGCTTCATCAGTTTGTGAAGAAGTCCGACAAAACACCGCCCAAAGAATTGGCGCTTGCGCGCAAACGAATGAAGGAGTGGAAAGATGTTGACGCATAAACAACTGCGTACCCGGGCATTGGCTGATCCTGCTGTCAAGGCAGAATTCGACAAGCTGAGTGACGAGTTTTCTCTCTTGGATGAGTTCTTGAAGGCCCGCACGTCGCAAGGCTTGACCCAAGCGCAGGTGGCCGAAAAAATCGGAACCACCCAATCTGCCGTGGCACGGATGGAGTCCGGCAGTGGCAAGCACTCACCCTCGTTGGCGACACTGACCAAGTACGCAGATGCCTTGGGTTGCAAGCTGGAGATTCGACTGGTTCGCAGGCCTCGGGCAACTGGCAATTCAACGAGCCGCGCCAAGCAAAACACGCCCAAGCCTGTTGCCGCATAAGCTCTGAATGCCTTAACACTGCCTGCTTATATCCAACCAACGTCAGCGTTTTTGGAGATGCTTTAGCCTTGACTTTTTCAGACTCTGATCACTCAATGGACGAAGACCGCAGCCGAACCTACGGTGTTTCAAACAAGGAGCGACTTTTGGTCGTCGTTCACACGGAGCGTCGCAACAGCATTCGAATCATCAGCGCAAGAAAGGCAACCCGGCATGAAAAATACAACTACAAAAATGGCTGATCTGGATATTCCCGAATTGAAGCGCGATCAACTGGGCAAGGGTGTTCGCGGCAAGTACCTGAAACATTTCGTGCAAGGCAGCAATGTCGTGGTGTTGCAGCCCAAAATTCTGAAGGCGTTTCCGACTTCTGAAGCCGTCAACAAGGCTTTGGCCAGCATGCTGGCTTTCGCGCACGAAACGCAAGTTTTATCTGTCCGTACAAAGACCGCCACGCGCAAGCGCTTGGCGGCTTCATGATCGAAATGTGCAACATCAGTGCGCCGCGCACGCACAGAAGAGGTGACACTTTATGAATGCCAAAAAGTTCGAGCAAGCATTTGATGATGACATCAACATCACGGCTTCTTTGGACTTGTCCAAAGCCAGGCGCGTGCAGCAGGATCAAGTGACAACGAACACCCAAAGTCGCGACGCAACGCTGAAAGTGTTGGTTGCCGTAAAGTCGCCTTCGAACCAAAGCCGCAAGCCAAGTCGGCCACGACGCCGTGGTCGGGCTCGATGATGTTGACCAGCGTTTGCACCAGCGAGGGCGGCGTGAAAAATTCGCCATTGTCTTGCGCGCCCTGCATGGCGAACTTCATCAAGAAATATTCATAGATGCGGCCAAACACATCGCCCGTGGCTTGGCGCAGGGCTTGGCTGTCAAAGCAGCGCAGCAGGTTTTCGAGCAGCTTGTTGTCAAAGCGGTCGTAGTCTTTGGGCAAGCTGCCTTGCAGGGGCGCAAAGTCGGCCTCGATCGCGTTCATGGCCGCGACCAGTGCGCCGCCCAAGCTGGCCCCCGAAGGCAGGTTGAGCAAGGTGTCGTAGCGTGCGGCCTCGGGCAGCATCAAAGCGCGGCGCTTGATGAAGTCGCCCTTGACCAGTGGGCGCTTGGGGCTAGTGCCCGCTGCCTGCGCGGCCTCAATGGCTTGCAGCGCGGTTTGATAACGGTTGGTGGCGTGCCGCAAAAAAGAATCACACCCAACACCGGCATGAAATATTCGGTGGCCGTGAGGTTGGAGTTGGCACGGAGCTGATCGGCGGCTTCCCACAGGCTGGTTTCAATTTGCGCGATGTTGTGGAAGGCGTTGGCGCCCATCTGTGCGGGGGCTGATTGTTGTTTTTGGCGGTTTGCCAGAGGGGCGTTTGGGCAGAGTGGCCAGCGGGGGCGTGAATGATTATGCCCAGCTTTGGTTTTGCTTCGGGGTGGGTTTGGGGGGCTGGTGGGGGTTTACGCGCAAAGGTGATTTGTAGCTAATTTTTTGTATTTATTTGGGTATAGTTGGGCGCTTCGGGCCTGCTGCGCCGGATGGTGCGGGAGGAGAGGTTGCAAGGTGTTGGAAGCCGGGTTTGGGGTGCAAATTTATACCTGCATGCACGCACGACTCTTGGTCTTTAACCGACGGCGCAAGCAGATTGCAACGAGTTAAACAAAAAAATGTATCGAAGCGGACCCGCTATATCAACTGGGTTTGCAGTCTACATCGCGTTAAAGCACACATGTCAGCGAATCCCTACGCCCGCGACCTAAGAAAGATCACCAATCCGCTCACCAACGAAACACGCAAGGTGCGAAAGACGCTCCTCATATGGAGCCTTGCCTCCGCTGCCATCACGCTTGGCAAGTTGTTTCCATCGGAGATATCGGCTCTGGGAATGAAAGTCACATCGGCAAATCATGCCGCGCTGTTGCTGCTAATGGCCGCGATCGTTGCCTATCATCTCGTCGCGTTTCTTGTCTATGCGTCGGCAGACTTTGCACATTGGTACGTCAATCACTACAGCACCGAGTGGGAAGACGATTCAGCCAACTACGAGGCCTACAAGACAGAGATGCTCGCCCGATCGAAGTTGTCCGAAGAGGACCGCCTGTTCATGGAGGAGCACGAACGAAGGCTTGGTTCACTCTGGCGCGGTGAGGCTTTTGGCATCTATGCCCGCATTCAAACAGCAATTCCGTATGTATCAATCGCTCGTGCGATCGTAGATTTCTTTTCGCCAGTCTTGGTTGGATGTGCCGCCTTGTACTTGCTTTTTGATGCGGCGCGTGGTGCGCTTTAACCTTTCGCTGCAGCGGACGGCTTCGCCGCTAGTTTAGCTTGAACGTTAAATTTTTGGAGAACCCTTTGGAAAAATCTTGGAAAGCAGCCATCAAGCGAGTTCTGATGGAATCTGATACGCCGCTGCATTACGCCGAAATTTCTGAGCAAATTTTGGCGCGTGGCTATTACGAAACTGATGGCGCCACGCCAGCAGCAACGGTCAATGCACAGCTGTCGTCGTCGGTCAAACACGAGGGTGACAAGTCGCCCTTTATCCGCGTGGGCAAAGGTATTTTTTCACTTCGCAGCGAAACAGCCTCTGCAACGTTGCCAGGCAACAAGGCGAAAAATCAATTGCCTGCAGTTGCACCTGAAGATGAGTCTTCCGACTCCATCATTCAATCTTTTGGAATGTACTGGCAACGCGATCTTGTGGTGTGGCGCAACGATCTGAAAATGTACGGCAAGCAGCAGGCGCTTTCGAAGCCGGTCGATTTTGGCAAACAAAAGGGCATCTACATTTTGTATGACCACCACACCGTAGTTTACGTAGGTCGGGCAATTGATCGGCCCTTGGGCAAGCGCTTGTATGAGCACACAGTGGACAGGCTTGGCAGCAGGTGGAACCGTTTTTCTTGGTTTGGTCTTCTCGATGTGACTCAAGAAGGCAAGCTTCGAGAAATCCCTTTTAATTCCACCCTCGCGGCACTCGTCGCCACACTGGAAGCGTTGCTCATTGAAGCACTCGAACCGCCACAAAACAGAAAACGCGGCGATGATTTTTCCGCTATCGAGTACATCCAAGACATTGACCCCGAGTTGAAAGAACGGGAAATTCAAAATACCTTGCGCTCTATTGAGCAAAAAATGCGGGGCGGTGCGTAAGCAATAGCTGAATTTGGCTCAATATTTGTCGCTTGCTTTGCAGGCCACCCAACAGGACAACTCATGAAACTCGGCTACACCATCGTCTACGTTCCTCATGTTGCTGAATCACTGGCATTTTTTGAACGTGCATTCGGTTTGTCACGCCGCTTTTTGCATGAGTCGGGTGACTATGGTGAACTTGAAACCGGAGAAACAACACTCGCCTTTGCATCGCTCGAACTTGGGCATGCGAACTTTCCTGCGGGCTTTGTCGCCGCAAGTGAATCCAGCAAACCCCTTGGCGTCGAAATTGCGCTGGTAACACCGTCTGTTGCCCAAGCGCACGCCAAAGCCTTGGCCGCTGGGGCCACCGAGTTGAAAGAACCTGAGACCAAACCATGGGGGCAAGTTGTCTCTTACGTCCGTTGCCCTGATGGAACATTGGTTGAAATTTGCTCGCCGGTAGGTGGCTAAGTTTCGACAACACTCGTTATTCCATCCAACCGACAAGAGCAGCGCTTTGGGGTCTTGTCTGCTGGTCTTCGTTGCCGGTGACTTCTGAAGATAGAAAAATAATTACCATCTGAAAAATTGACGCACAAACTCGGCCAAGATCTATCGGTTTGCACAATGCGATACTTGACTGCCCGAGGAAATGTCCTCGATGGCCATCTCTCAAAAATCATCCATTCCAGGAGTTTTGCATGGCAACCGACTTTGCCTTTCGCAAAAAAGCAATGAAGGAACTGCCCACGAGCACCGGTGTTTATGTGCTGTGCGATTTGGATGAAGTGCCGATTTATGTCGGCCAATCCAAAGATGGCATCCGGTCACGCGTGTCGCGCCACTTGACTTCGGCCAGGTCGGACATCATTGCAAACCGCCAAATTGATGTGTGGGAAATCGCCTATGTTTGGGCCTATCCCATTGCCGATGTTCAGGACATCACACCCACTGAAAACCGCCTGTATCACCACTTCAATAAAAAGTCGAAGTTGATGAACGGCACGGTGCCGCGCACACCAGAAAAAGCCCCCATTCCCAAGGCTGCCGTCAAGGTTCAAGTGATGTCAGACAAAGAAATTGCTGAACGAAAAACACCCGAGCAACGCCTGCCACGGCAAGCCAACCACTACGCCCAAATCGTGGGTCATTTTTTAGCAGTTAAAAATTCAACGCAAATTGCCGGTGCCATGCACGCCTACTTTCAGCGCCTGAACAAACACCACGCCTGGTTGGCTCAATCGGCTGTGTATGAATTGAATGAAAACGCCGAGAGCTGAAAGCCACGCACCACAAGCGACGAGATACCGATAGAAAACTGTAGAAATGAAACAACGCCAGGTAATCAACATGCACAGCTTTTACGAGTTTTTTGCTGGTGGCGGTATGGCACGGGCTGGTCTGGGTTCGGATTGGCAGTGCTTGTTTGCCAATGACATCAGCGCAAGCAAGGGACATTCTTACAGCGCCAACTGGGGTGACGAGCACCTTTCAGTCAAAGACATTTACGACGTACAAACCAAAGAACTTCCAGCAAATGCCGACATGGCATGGGGTTCATTTCCTTGCCAAGACCTTTCACTGGCAGGCGACGGTGCTGGGCTTGAAGGTGAACGCTCGGGTGCGTTTTGGGGGTTTTGGAAGCTGATATGCGACCTTCAGACCGAAGGCCGTAAACCCAAGATGGTGGTTTTGGAAAACGTATTCGGCGCACTCACTTCACGGGATGGCAAAGACTTTGAACTGATTGCCGAAGCGATTGCATCACAAGGCTACCTGGTGGGAGCCATGCTGATCGATGCCATTCACTTTGTGCCCCAATCCAGGCCACGCTTGTTCATCGTGGGGGTCGATGCCCATCTGCAATTGCCCGAGTTCTCGCACACCCACACCCCCAACCCCGCATGGCACCCAGCAGCCATGATCCGCGCACACAACCGTTTGACGGGTCAGGCCAAAGCGGCATGGCGTTGGTGGTCGGTGCCTCAAAACGAAAATCCCCTGCTCACACTTGAAAGCTTGATTGAACCCCATCCGCAAAGCGTGCAATGGCATTCAGAGCAAGAAACACGGCAACTGCTGGACATGATGGCACCTCTGCACCGCAGAAAAGTTCTTGCCGCGCAAGCATCCCCATCGCCACGCGTGGGCACCATTTACAAACGCACACGCGACGGCGTTCAAAGAGCAGTGGTTCGCTTTGATGGCATTGCAGGCTGTTTGCGCACACCAGGTGGCGGCTCCAGCAGGCAAACCATCATGGTGGTTCACGGCAGCAGCATCAAAAGTCGCTTGATTTCATCTCGCGAAGCGGCTCGCTTGATGGGCTTGTCCGACGACTACAAACTGCCTGAAAAGTACAACGAGGCCTATCACCTCTTGGGCGATGGGGTGGTGGTGCCAGTTGTCCAACATTTGAGCCAACATCTTTTATTGCCCATTGCCGAATTGAACCACTCGTCAAGCCAGCAAAACACGCAGCGTGCACGCAGGGCCTGACGCCTGGCTCTATTTTGGTGGGCGCAAGACCCACCCCAAGCGCCACCCGCACAACCCAAAACGCCATGGAATGGAACCGCCCCTGGCTATGCCCGCAAGCTCTGCAGCCAAATGTGCCGGTAAACCAATTGCGCCACATCCGCTTTGTCTTGTGGCGAATATGGCGGCTCGGGCAGTGACCGGTAGACCTGGTCCAGGATGAAGGTTTCCACCTCGGCTTGGGTCTGCTCTTTTTCTGTCCAGCGGTCGAGCGGGGCGATGACCGCCATCACGCCCGCCAGCAAATCGCGGCTGGCTTGTTTGATGCGTTCGCGTTCGGTCTTGTTCAAGTCGCCGCGTTGCACCAAATCAAACAACGCCAGCTGGTCTTCACTCAAGCCCTCTTGCACGGCGCGTTGCTGCTCCACATCCAGTGCGGCCATCACATCCAGCAGCTTGGCAAAAGTGTCTTCGATGGTGGCTCGGTCTTTGTCTTGGTTGTAGGCGGCGATGATCTCTTGGTACTTCTTTTCGTAGTTCATGCGCAGCGGGTTTTGCGCCAGCATCTGCGCCAGCTTTTCTTCCACGATCTGGCGAATGTCTTCAATGGCCGTGGCCTTGCGCTGCACCTTGCTGGCAAATTCGTCGCGCAGCTTTTCCATGTTGATCTGCGACAAATCCACCGTCAGGCCGTTGGCCTGATCCACCCCGGATGCATGGGTGGCAATCGCTTCGTTGACGATGCGGCGCAGCTCTTTGAGCAACTCGCTCACATCGGCGGTGTCGCGCCGCTCGCTCAGCTTTTTGTAAATCGCTTCGATGTTGTCGTGCCGCTCGGCATAGACCAGCGCTGACGGCTCCACCAACAAAGCCTTGAAGCGGCTGAACACCACACGCGACAAGATTTCATAGCGGCGCTTGGTCTCGTCGCTGGTGTAGACCGCGTTTACGGCATCGGCCAACAAACCAATGCGCGCAAATCCCTTGGTACCCAGCAGGCGACTGGCATCAAAGCCCAAGCCCATCAAATGCGCCTCGGTCACGGCAATGGCATCAGCGAGGGCCGCCACGCGCTCTTCGATGGGGGCCACAATCTCGGCCTCGCCGCCATCGTCGCCCAGCGCGTATTGCGCCAAGGCTTCGCGCAGGCTTTTGAGCATGCCGTTGTAGTCCACAATCAGGCCAAAGTCTTTGCCCGGATACACCCGGTTGGCGCGGGCAATGGCCTGCATCAAGGTGTGTGCACGCATGGGTTTGTCGATGTAGAGCGTGGACAAACATTCCACGTCAAAACCCGTGAGCCACATGGCACACACCACCGCCACACGGAACGGGTGCTTGGGGTTTTTGAATGCTGTCTCTACATCTACCCGCTTGCCATCTGCGGTCTCAAACCCCTGCTTCATCAGCTCACGATGGGGAATGATGTCAAAGCCCCAGGCTTTGAAATCGGCCACCTCGTTTTGCGCCTCGCTGATGATCAGCTCGATCAGCGTCTCGTCCATCCAAGTGGCTTTGGCCAGCAGGCGGTCGCGCTGGGCGTGCAGCACTTGCCGCATCTCGTTATCGGTCGCGGCGTTGATGGCTTGCAATTTGTGTTGCGCTTCGGCGCGCACGGCAGCGGCTTTGGTTTTCCAGAGCGGCCCGATCAACTGCAACATGCGGGCGCAGGTGATTTTGTCGATGCACACCAGCATGGCCTTGCCCGCTTCCCAGCGGGTGCTGCAATGCTCCACAAAGTCAGCCGCGATGCGTGCCAACCGCTCGTCAGCGGTGACAACTTCGTAGTCCTTGCCCAGCAGCTTTTCCAGCAAGGCCGTTTGGTCGGCGTCCAGATCGGCGGCATCCACCGCCTCGGCAATCTTGTCGTTCAAATCCAGCTTGGCCAGGCCCAGCTTTTCGCCCCGGTTCTCGTACACCAGCTTGACGGTGGCGCCGTCTTCTTCGCTGCGCTTGAAGTCGTAGCGCGACACGTAGTCGCCAAAAATGCGCTTAGTCAGGTGGTCGTGTTTGAACAGCGGCGTGCCCGTAAAACCAATGAACGCCGCATTGGGCAGCGCCATGCGCATGTTGCGCGCCAGCTTGCCCGACTGCGTGCGGTGCGCCTCGTCCGACACCACGATGATGTCGTCGCGCTCGCTGTAGGGCGCGTCGGGCTTCACCTCTTGGTTGAACTTGTGGATCAGGCTGAACACAAAGCTGTGGTTCTCCGCCAACAGGCGCTGCAGCTCGCGGCCCGAGCTGGCACGCGGCGTTTGCTCGTCGGCCACGCCGCAACCGATGAAGGTTTCGTAAATCTGGCTGTCCAGATCGTCGCGGTCGGTCATGAACACAAAGGTGAAATTGCCTGGCACCGTGCGGCGCACCTTCTCGGCAAAAAACGCCATCGAATACGACTTGCCGCTGCCCTGCGTGTGCCATACCACGCCCAAGCGACCCAGGTCCGGGTGCGCCCGTTCGATGATTTGCAAATACTGCGGCACCGGCTCGGCGGCCAAGGGGTAAAGCGCTTGCGGCTCATTGGCCGCCGTGCTCAAGCCAGCAGGCGGCAGCTCAAAAGTGCGCTGCGTCAGCCGCGTAGGGAACTCGCGCTTCAAAGCTTCTTGCCGCAGCACCGATGCCACCGCCCGGTTCACCCCCAGCAACTGGTGGTTGCGCGCCACCACCTTGCGCGTGTGGCCGGCTTTGCTGGCGTCAAACAAGATGAAGTTTTCAAGGATGTCGAGCAAGCGGTCTTTGGCCAGCATGCCGTTGAGCAAGACCTCGGCTGCCACATTGCCCACATCGTTTTCGCTCAGGCGCTTCCACTCGCCAAAGTGTTCCCAAGTGCTGGTGATGGAGCCAAACCGGGCGTTGTGTCCGTTGCTCACCACCAAAAACGCGTTGTGGTGAAAGGCGTGCGCCACCACGTTCTCGTCCATGTAATCGCGCAAATTGCCGTCAAACCCGGCGCGGATGTTTTTGTAAACCGCCTTCAGCTCGATGAACACCAGCGGCAAGCCGTTGACGAAACACACCAAATCTGCGCGGCGGTTGTAGTTGGGCGTGCGCAAACCCGTGAGCTTGAGTTCGCGCACCACCAAAAAACGGTTGTGAGCCGGGTTGCGAAAGTCAATCACTTGGGCCTGCGTGTGGCTCAGCTGCCCCTGCGCGTTGCGAAAACTCACCGGCACGCCATCGCGCACCAGCTTGTGAAACGCCTGGTTGTGCTGCAGCAGCGAGCGCGAAAAATCGTGGTGCGTCAGCTGCGTCACCGCGTCATCAATGGCGGGCGGCGGCAGCTGCGGGTTGAGCCGGGTCAGCGCCTCGCGCAAGTCGCGCACCAACACCGCCTCGCGCTCACTGCTGCGCCCCAGCGTGCCGGTGGGGCCAAAGCTCTCTTGATTGAAGGCATAGACGCTGTCCCAGCCCAACTCCCGCTCCAGGTGCTCGGCAAACGTGGCCTGCACCAGGCGGTCTTCACTGTTGATGTCGGTGTAGGCCATGTTTATTTCAATCGGTTATTGGTTTCGATTTGGCTCAAATTTGGCGCATTCAACTCTATTTAAAGTTTAAAAATCTTTTAAAAATCAACAACTTAGGAGTTTTCTAAAGGCCATTTGGCACACAAATCAAGAAAACCAATGCCGATTGAGCGCCTTTTGAGCCAAATGGAAGTTACCACTTTTAACTACCATGCAAATGGTAACGTGCCCCATTGCGAACGCCAGTCATGGCCACAACCGATTGATCGGTCAATTCGGTCAGGGCTCGTTTGAGTTGCGACCGGGTGACCTCTTGCCCAATGCGAAGACTGATGTCGCTGATTTTGGAGTCCGGGTAGCGCCGCAAGTCTTCCCGAATCAACTCTTTCAAACGATACGGCTCAATGCGTGCCAGCGTGGTGGGCTGGAACAGCTGGGCACCCTGCAACAACGCAGGGTCTACGAAATAACGGGTGCCTTGTGTGCGGCCCACGGTTTGCACCAGGGCCAGCGAAGGCAAACGCCCCAGCCACACCGCCACATCGTCGCCGCCCTCGGTCTCCAGCACCGCCTTCAGTTCGCGCGCCGTCATGCCCTCGGTTTGCGCCAGCACGCCCAGCGTGATGCGCTCGCGCTGCGTGAGCTGAAAGCGTTCATCGGCCTGCGTCAACAAGCGCATCACCTCGGGCTTGGCAATGCGCCGCTCAATCGTCACCCTGACCCAGTCTGCGCCCTCTTCGGCCACCGGCGCTGGTCTGCCTTGCGACAGCAAGCGGTCGTACATCAAATCAAAACCGCTGCCTTCGCGCTCCATCAGGCCCAAGTCGTGGAACACACGGGCCAGGCCCTCGTTGCGGCGGCGGCTGGCGTGCAGCAGGTTGCGCGGCGTCACGCCCAGTGGCAGTCTGCCGGGGTTGACCACCGCCAGCCGCTGCGGATGCAGGTTCAGGTAAATGTCGCCCTGCTGGGTGTAAGGCCGGTGCACCAGCGCGTTGACCAGCAACTCGCGCACCACCTTTTCGTCGTACGCGGGCACTTGGCGGCGATACAGCCCTTCTGCCACTTCATAGCTTTCGCGAAAGTCGGGCACCTCGCGCCACACGGCATCGACCAACTCAACGGGCGACAAGGTGCAGTCGTCCCACACCCATTTGTTGATCTTTTGGCCTTGTTCGTCGTACTTGATGGCCTGCACCAAAGGGGCGGTGCCCAAGGCGCGGCGATCTTGGGTGCGGCCCAGCAGCAGCACGCCCAGGCGAGTCAGGCACGGGCCATTCGGGGTGTCGGCCGCCAAGCCGTAATGTGTCAACAGCGCATCGGCCCCTTTTTCTTTCACCGAGTCTTTGACCCGGCCCGACGCTGCAATGCCTTGAACAAACGCCGCCAGCTTGTCGGCGTCTACCGCGCTGCGCGGCACACCGCTGTCCATGGCCTCCCAAGGCCTGCCGGGGCGCTCATTGGCCAGGCGCAACACATCGTCGCCCAACACCGGCTGGCAGGTGTCACCCACCCGCAAAAAGTATCGGCCATCGCGGGTCGAGGCCACCGCAGGCGAACGCTCAATCACCAGCTCAATGAACTCGCCGCCGTTGGGCGCACGCTGCAAGCGGGGCAGCGCCTGCACATTCACCGTCAACTCGCCAATGCGTTTGCGCAAACGGTCCAGCAATTCGGGCGGCACCACCTGGTCGGCTGGCGGCTCGGTTTGCCCATCTTCGATGCCAATGAGCAAACGCCCACCCGCCCCGTTGGCAAAGCACACACAATCTTGTGCCAAAGCCGCCCAGTCCGCCGACTTGCCCATGACGGTGCGCAAGGATTTCAGGTCGGTGTGCTGGTCTTCGCGGGTCATACGGCCAATTCTCCGTTCATCAGGCGGGGCAGCAACAGGTCGCGGGCTTGGCGGAGTTTTTGGTTGGTCAACTGCAAATTGAGTATTTGTTCGAACACGGGACTCACAATCTCAGTGAACGTTGACATCAGCGCAGTTGTGGGCATAAGCATTGGTACACCCCGAACAATTTGCTGGCTGATATTTTTTTGGGCAGCTCCAGCAGACAAATTAACAAGGACACCTTTGTTTTCTCGAAAAAACAAAAATGCGTGAGTGAAATGCCCCCTTGGATCTTTCATTAGGACAGCACAGCAAGCTTGGTTTGTAGCAGCCGTATAGGCGGTTATGCCCAACTCGCCAACTGTCGCACCATAGAGCGCAATCAGCACTGTAAGTTTTGGAAACAATTTGGCAGATGAATTTTTTAAAGCATCCTCAGTGATTTTTTCGCTTGTTTCTGTAATGAAACCGTTGTTCAACTCTTGAGTTTTGACCCATGGAATATCTCCTGTGAAGTACTCAGGAATCTTTCGACTTGGCGTACCACCTGAAGATGTTTCATAAAAGTCACTGACTGAACCGATGCTCCAACCCTGCGGCACGCCGTCCACGATAGTGGTGTGCTCATGGCCGGGGAAGCGCAGACGCACAAACCATTCGCGGTAGAGCTGCCGGGCCGAGTCTTCGAGCAGGGCCATGCGGCGGCGGTTGTTGTCGATCAGGTCGTCGTAGGTGGAGAGGATTTCTGCAATCCGTTTTTGTTCCGCCACCGACGGAATTGCAAACTCAAGAGAAAGCAATTTCTCTTGGCTCAAATTGTCTTGTGTTGCCCCTTGTGAAAACTGCTGCGCACGGTTTTTGATGGTCGCATCAAACAGGTACTTGATAAAGCGTGTGTCAGCTTGTGCAGGGTCAGCAATGAATCCGATCACACTGTCTGGAAAGCAAGCATCAATTCCCAAAATGGCTGTGTCTGCAATGTTCGCTGCAATCGTGATGCAGAGCGTTCCCACTGGCCACAGCTTGCTTTGCGCCAACCCAGCTTCTGTATATGTTTGACTAAAGCTGTTGATGTACAAGCCTGCATGCTTCACATCCCCAGTTTGTATAAAGGGATGTGGTCCGCCATACAAATGAGCCGCATCACGCGGTCTGTGCCGTGATCGCCCACGCGAAACCGTGCCCAGCTGATCTAGGCGTTTTGCCGTCCAACTCATACACCCACCCACCCGAAGCTGCCCTGAATATTCGCCGCCTGCAATTCTTGCGACAGTGTCGCGAGAATCTTCCCGCCATAAAAAGCACGTTCTTGCTCCAGCAAAACGGCGGGCTTGTTCCCCTTCGTCGGTTCCAGCATGCTCATACCCCCAACCCCTCAAAGTTGGCCTGTATCTTCGCCGCCAGTTCCACCGCCTCGCGGTTCAAGTCGGCCAGCTCCACATGGATGTCGCGCAGGGTTTGTTCGAAGTCGAAGTCTTCGTCCACCTCGGCCGGGGCTACGCCCACGTAGCGGCCGGGGGTCAGGCTCCAGTCGGCGGCTTCGATGTCGGCGCGGCTGACCACTTTGCACAGGCCCGCCACGTCTTGCATCTCGGCCTTGGGAAAGCGCTCTTGCAGCCACGCGATTTGGCGGTGTGTGTAGGCACAGGCTTTGAGTTGCTCCACGGCGGTGTGGCGGGCATCGTCCAGTTGCTTGATGTTTTTGTTGGCGGTGCGGCGGTCGAGCAGGTCAGCGGCGGCTCGGGTGGCAGCGTCTTTGTCTGACTTGCCTTCGTGTTGGCCCAGCTGCGCGGCCAAGGCTTGGGATTGTTGTGTGCTGCGGGCGGCGAGTTTGTAGAGCAGGTCGATTTGTTTGACCAAGCCCTTGGCGGCGGTGGCCAGGGGGTCAAAGCTTTGACGCAGCGTGTGTTGCACCCCGTTGTCGCTGGTGGCTTGGGTGCCGCTGGTGGTCATGGTTTGGCCAAAGGCCTGCAGGCCTTTGAGCAAACTGGCGCGGTCGGTCATGAAGGCTTGGGCGGCTGCGGTTTGCTCGGTCAGCGCGGCTTGCAGTGACTGCAAAGCGGCTTGGGCTTCGGGCGGTGCGTCTTTTAAAGCGCTGGCCGCTTGGCGGAAGGTTTCGAGCGGCAGCTGCGATTGGGTCAGCTGGTCCAGCAGCGGGGTGAGTGTGGCGTCCACCGCTGCGGCTTCGGTTGCGAGGCGGTTGAGGTATTGGCCCACCAGTCCGAGGTAGCGGCTTTGCTGGCCACGGTAGAGCCAGACGATGGCGCTCAGGTTGGCTTGTTGCTCGGGCGAGAAGTCGTAAATCTTGCGGGTGACTTTGCGGTAGACGCCTCTAGCGTCGAGCATGAGCACCTGGTCTTTGCGCTCAGCGGGTTTGGAGCGGTCAAAGTGCCACAGCTCGCAGGGCACGGTGCGGGTGTAGAAGAAGTTGGAGCGGATGGCGACCATCACGTCCACGTCGCCGGTCTCGACCAGTTTGCGGCGCACTTCTTTTTCGCCGTGGCCTGCGCTGCTGGCTTGGCTGGACATGACAAAGCCAGCGCGGCCCGTGGGCGAGAGGTAGCTG